>CAZOZF010000013.1:0-4232 GCA_964584205.1 uncultured Verrucomicrobiota bacterium | reverse complement strand
AGTCCACCGCCAGCATCACGCCCGCCGCCATGATCACAAGCCATCCCGTCACCAGTGTGTGTTTCATTGTATTTTACCCTATCGCCCCCAACGCAATTTGGTGGGGCGGCCAGGCCCTTGGCCGCCGCGGCGCGCAAGGGCCTGCGCGCCCTACCCGGTCATGTCTTGTTAATGATGCGCCCATTCATCACTTGACGGACGGATCCTCGACGTCGAAACGCACGACCGAAGCGATCGGATCCGGCGCTTTCGCAGGCAACACAAGGGTCACGCGGGAGGCTTCCTGTTTGACCTCAATCTTCTCTTGTGGAGCGGCCAGCAGCGTAGCCTTGACAACCTTGCTTTGCAGTCCTGAAATCTCGAACTTCCCATCCGCGGGCCATTGCAGAATGTGGATGAAGAGTTTTCGGGGCTTACGGGTACACCTCCAGACCCAGCTCGGATTGAACACCGGCTTGCCGTTCTTTTCTTTCTTCACCGGATCAAAGGAACCAGCTTCCGCCCCGAATGGAGTGGCGGTCGTGCCATAAATCGCCTCACCGTTCACGCGCATCCACTTGCCGATCTCAGCAAGACGCTCAACACTCTCCTGCGGGATGACTCCGTCGGCCGTCGGCCCGACATTCAACAGGTAGTTTCCACCTTTGCTCGCGATATCAATCAGGTTACGCAGAAGTATTTCGCTGGATTTCCAGTTATGATCGTCCTTCTTGAACCCCCACGTGTTGTTCATCGTCATGCAAGTTTCCCAGTCACGCCCCGGATATCCCTTCGGAGGAATGGACTGCTCGGGGGTTTCAGTATCGCCCTTGATCCCGCCACCAAGCCGGTTGTTCGTGACCAGGCCGGGCTTCATCTTGAGCACCTCCGCAATGCGCAGGGCCCGTTCCGGAGTCATCCCTTGCGTCCCCTTGGCCAGAGGCGAGGAGTTCAGCGCTTGCGGGGTGTCAAACCAAAGCACGGAGATGTTACCATAGTTGGAAAGCAACTCACGGATTTGGGGGACTGCAATCTGATCAATATAGCGATCCATATCACCCACCTGAGCCTCATCCCAGGGGCCATGCCAGGAGTTGCCGCCGGGATGGTGCCAGTCCTGCGATTGAGAATAGTAAACCCCGAAGCGGATCCCTTTCGCGGCGCAGGCTTCCGCTAGTTCCCGGACGACATCGCGCTTGAACGGCGTGGCCTCCACGATGTTGAACGGTGATGCCGCCGTCTTGAACATCGCAAACCCGTCATGATGCTTGGCCGTGATGACCACGTACTTCATGCCGGCATTGGCGGCCAGCTGCACCCACCGGGCGGCGTCAAACTGTTGCGGATTGAACTGTTTCGCATAGTCGGCATATTCGGCCACGGAAATCTTGCCTCGATTCTGAATCCATTCGCCGGGCTGGGCTTGCTTTCCCTTGTAGACCCCGGCCGGCACGGCATAGAGGCCCCAATGTATGAACATTCCGAACTTCGCCTCGCGCCACCACGCCATCCGGGCATCGCGCTGCTCCTTGGTTTCAGCCGGATCCGGCGAGGCACCCGACTTCGCAACCACGGTTATCGCCGCCGGGCGCAGGCCTTCCGCCTCTGCCTTTAACACCAGCGCCCCGGCTTCCCGTGACCCTCTCACCACCACGAGCGCCCTGCCGTGAAACACGTGACATTGCGTCCCCGTATAAGGCTCCTCGCTCTTGAGATCCGCATTGCCAAGCCCCGCAATAGTCCCCTGCCCGCTTAGCGTGAACCTGACAAGCTGCCCCGAATTGGGCTGCAAACGTCCCTTGCCATCCACGACCTCGATGTCGATAAAGGACAAATCCTGCCCATCGGCTCGAATGACAGTCCGGTCGGGCGTCAGCCTCAACCCGACCGCCTCGCCAACGGTTTCCAGCTTCCGATCCTCCACCTCGCGGCCATTCTCGACGCCCACGGCCTTGAGCATGCCGGGCTCATAAGCGACCTCGATCAACGATTCATAGTTCGGGGGCGGGCCAGCCCGCCTTTCGGCGACGAGTTTGTCGTTCAGGTAGAGCCGCACCGTGTCGTAGCGCGAATGAATCTCGACGGTCAGGATCTTGCCCTCCAGTCCGGGCCAGGTCCAACTCTCCCAAGCCGGGAACCACCCCCAAGGCGTCACGACCACCTTCTTTTCATTCTCAGGCTGGCGCACTGCCAGGGCTAACTTCTCCTGATTCCAGACAACATTACGCCAATGTGCGGCGGGCTTCATCCCGCCAAGCAAATCGAGAATACCGCAGTTCACCCCGCGCCAGGGATAGAGTTTCGCGGATCGCCCAGGCTTCTCCACGGGATCATCCTTGAAGTGCCAGCGCCCAATGCCACGCTCACCCAGATAGTCCTGCGCCGCCCAGACAAAGTCCCCGACGACGAAGGTATTCCCCAGCACCTGGGCAGCCACCCCGTAGGGCGCGATTCGCGACTCCGTGCTCACGAGGATGCGCTGAGGATGCCGGCCGTGCTCGGCAATATGATCGCGCACGGTATAGTTCGAGCCGATGATGTCCTGGGAGTCCCAGTGCGCGTCTGCAAACCGGCGCCTGTCGGCATCCGTCGGCTTGGGACTCTTGGGATCCACAGGCCAACCCACGATCCCGTTACACACCGGTCGGCTCCGGTCAAGCACGCGAACGAAATCCGCCAAACGGACACCCCACTCGGCGTTCAGGGCCGAATAGGCGTCCGGAATCTCGTTGCCAATGCTCCACAACACCACGGAAGGATGGTTACGGTCGCGAAGGATCATGGCGGAGAGGTCCCGTTGCCACCATTCGCTGAAGAACAGGCTGTAGTCATACGGGTTCTTGCCCTTGACCCAGCAGTCAAAGGCCTCGTCCATGACCAGCATCCCGAGCCGGTCGCAGGCATCGAGCAGGGCGGGCGAAGGAGGGTTGTGGGCCGTGCGGATGGCGTTGAATCCGCCCGCCTTGAGTTGTTCGATCTTACGCTCCTCGGCCCGATCGAAGGCGCAGGCACCCAATACGCCGTTGTCGTGATGAATGCAACCGCCCGCGAGCTTGACCGTCTTCCCATTGATCGTCAGGCCCCGATCCGCCGACCAGGCCAGGTGACGGATACCAAAGGGCGTCGTGACTTCGTCCACCAGCTTACCCGCCACCTTCACGCGGGTGCGGACGGCACTCATCCTCGGGGAATCGGGGGACCAGAGCGGAGGCGATTTCAGTACGACCTCTTGGCGGACCAGCGTTGACTCCAAACGCCCCACCGCAATGCCCTCCAAAATCGCCACGGCCAGTTCAGCGCCGTCCGGCCCCAGCACAGCAGTCTCCACCACGGCCGTCGTGGCCGCCGGTGTGTCGTTCAGCAAACGGGTTTCAATGTCCAACAGCGCCCCGGAGCCGTCCGCCTGACGGGTTGCAGCAAAGACGCCCCACGGCGCCACGCAAACCGGCTCCGTCACATGCAGCCAGACATGCCGGTAGATGCCGGAGCCGGAATACCAGCGCGAGTTAGGCTGCCGGGAGTTGTCCACCCGCACAGCGAGCACGTTATTCGTTCCCGCTTTGAGCGCGGCCGTGAGATCCACGAAAAAGGTGCTGTAGCCGTAGGGCTGGCAGCCGAGTTTTAACCCGTTGAGGTACACCTCGGCATTCATATACACACCTTCAAACTCCACCCTGACACGTTTGCTGCCCCATTCCGCCGGAACGTCTAGCGCGCGCCGGTACCAGCCAATCCCGCCAGGAAAGAAACCGCCCTGTCCCTCTGACGCCGCTACGGGATCCATCTTCCCTTCGATACTCCAGTCATGCGGCAAGTGGACCATCCGCCACCGGCTGTCCTTGAAATCAGGTTTCCTGGCGTTTGGCTCATCGCCCAGGGAAAATTTCCAATCGAAATCAAGGAGTTCGCGGGAACGGGGAGCGGCCTGAAGCCAAGTGGAGAAACACAGAAGGGAAACGAGGACGACAGTCAAATGACCGAACCACCTCACAATATGGAAGGCAGGACGAATCATTTGATGACCTCCGGCGGAATGAACCCGCTACCGGAAATCGCCAGAGGGGCGATCCCATCGGCAGCGCCATCGAGTTCCAGTTTGATGATGGTGTCGATCGGTTGCTGATCGGACTGATGCACGGTGATGGCGATCTGGTTATCCTTCTGCTCCACCTCGACTTTGCCCCCATGAAGGAGTGAGCTCCTGACAATTTTCTTACCAAGGTCCGGCAGCACCAGCTTGTCCCCTCCCCATT
>CAZOZF010000012.1:27276-35418 GCA_964584205.1 uncultured Verrucomicrobiota bacterium | reverse complement strand
CACCCCACCAGTCACCCCACCAGTCACCCCACCAGTCGGAGTGCCAATTCGTCATAGCCTTGGTGCTGGTATAAAGTCGCGGCTAGAGTCACGGCTAGAGTCATTTTGGGCTGGAATAATTGTGTTTCGCTTGCATGATCGGATCACCGCATGAGCAAAATCCAATGGGAATATGACCTGGTCGAACGTCCCTTCTGTGAACAGCTCAAGAAAATGGGGTGGTCATGGCTTGAAGGCGATGTGGATGTGCCGGAATTGACGGAGAGGGCTAGTTTCCGGGAGGTTTTGCTCAAGGGCCGTTTGGCGGAGGCATTGCACCGGATCAATCTGCGCGATGGTCAACCTTGGTTGGATGAGGCGCGTATTGCCAAGGCTATTCGTGATTTGGAACAGGCGGGTGGGCACCGCTTGATGGAGATTAACCAATCGGCGACGGAATTGCTCCTCAAGGGTACCGTGGTGGATGGGCTGCCTGACTGGGATCATGGCCGCCCGCAACCTGTGAGGTTCATAGATTTTGATGACCTCAATAGCGATTTCCTGGTCATCAATCAGTTTAAAGTCGCTTTGACCAGTGGCCGTGGCCACATCATTCCGGATGCCGTCCTTTTCGTAAACGGTATCCCGCTTGTCGTGGCAGAATTCAAGAGCCCCGGCATTCTCAATCCCCTCCACGAGGCCATCAATCAGCTCCTGCGGTATACGAATCAGCGGCGAGAACTTTTCCCAACGGTCTATAGCGAGAACGAGGGCGTGGAACGATTGTTTCACACCAACCAACTTCTGATAGCCAGCAATTTCTTCGAGGCGCGGGCGGCCACCATTGGCGCCCCGCCTGAGGCGTATCTGGAATGGGCGGATACCAGTCCCGTCCCCATGACAACGGTGGCCGAGGAGTTGGGGCTTCTTTCTCCCGTGTCTGAGCTGAAGGACGCGGAAAGTCAGTTTCGCGAGATCGGGCCGGAACAGACTGACCGGGTCGGGACTGCGCTGTTCTTCCGCAAGAAGGAGCAGCGCCCGGAAGCATTGCGCAAGGGGAAGGGCGTGAATCTGCACAGTCAGCAAGTACTGGTGGCGGGTATGTTGCGACCGGCCCACTTCCTGGATCTGATTCACAACTTTACCGCCTTCCAACAAGTGGACGGCAAGACCCGGAAAATCGTGGCCCGTTATCAGCAGTTCCGTGCGATTCATAAGGCGATCCACAGGCTTGAGACCGGACGAACCCTCGCCCAGGGTAACGAACGGGATGAGCGCGGTGGCGTGATCTGGCATACGCAAGGGTCAGGGAAGAGCTTGAGCATGGTATTTCTTGTCCGCAAGATGCGCATGGCTGAGCGGCTTAAGAACTTCAAGATCGTGGTTGTCACCGACCGAACCGATCTTGAGGGACAACTGCGCGAAACCGCCCGCCTGTCCGGCGAGGCGGTACGTCCCACCGATGCGGATCGGCGTACCAAAATCTCATCCACGGCGCTCACTCAGCGTATTCTTACGGAAAATACCCCTGATATTGTCTTCGCAATGTTGCAGAAATGCCAGGATGTGGATCGCTTGACTAAAGCGGGCAAAAAACTTTCGATGACCATTGCGCGCAAGGAGAAGAAGCCCGGCAAGGACGAAAAGGTCGTGAATAAGCAGATTACCTTTGAAGAGACGATCCGCTTCGAAGAGTTTCCTCTGCTGAATAAGGCGGAGACTATCCTGGTGCTTGTGGATGAAGCGCACCGGTCGCATACGCGGTCTTTGCACCGGAATCTTCGTAAAGCCCTGCCCAATGCCGCGATCATTGGCTTCACTGGCACCCCGATCCTGAGCAAGGAAAAGACCGAGACCAAGGAGATCTTTGGTGAGTTCATTGACAAGTATCTGCTCCAGGATGCCGAACTTGATGGGGCGACCGTGCCTATTCTTTATGAGGGGCGCACCGCTGACGGGCTGGTTAAAGACGCCACCAGTCTGGACCAGCTTTTCGAAGACTTGTTCAAGGATTACTCCAAAGAAGAATTGTCCGTCATCAAGGCAAAATATGGCACGGAAGGGGACGTGCTTGAGGCCCCGCTCCTGATTGAGAAGAAAGCCCGGGACATCATTCGCCATTACGTTGGCATTATTATGCCCGAGGGATATAAGGCGCAGGTGGTGGCCACCAGCAGGCGGGCCGCTGTGGTCTATCGCGAAAAACTCCTGGCGGCCCGGGATGCCCTGGTGGCGGAAATGTCAGCGCTGCCCTCTGAACTGTGGTCACTCACCGAGGGTGAAATCGATAAACTTGACGCGGACACCCGGTTTCTGGTTCGTGTTTGTCCGCATCTCCATCTGATTAAAGCCTTGGATATGGCCGTTGTGATTTCCGGCGATCACAATGATCCGGAAACCTGGGCGGACTGGTCCAGTAAGGAGAAGCAGGATCACTATACCCAGCGGTTTAAGAGGAAACTGGCGACGGATAAGACCGACAAGACCGACCCGCTGGCGATTCTGATCGTCAATAGCATGTTGCTGACCGGCTTTGATGCGCCCGTGGAGCAGGTGATGTATCTGGACCGCAAGGTTATTGCGCATGATCTTCTTCAGGCGATCGCCCGCGTTAATCGAACCTCGGGACAGAAGAAATGCGGCTATGTGGTGGACTATATCGGTCTGGCTCACCATCTTAAGGAAGCCTTGAAGGACTACGATGGCAAGGATACCGAAGGTGCGCTCATTGATATCAACGTTGAGTTGCCCAAGTTGCTGGACCGGCGCAATCGAGTAGTCGCCCTATTCACCGAGCGAGGCATTACCGATTTGTTCGGGCAGGTGGATGCCTGTGTTGCGTTATTGGAAGATTTGACGGTCAGGGCTGAGTTTATCAATAAGCTTCGCCTGTTCTATGAAACCCTTAACATTGTTGAGCATAGACCGGAAGTGCCCAGCGATGTTTTCCATGATGCCAAACTATTGGGATTCATCAATAAGGTGGCCGCGAATCTTTACCGGGATCCAGCCCTGAATCTTCTTGGGGTGGCGGAAAAGGTGAAGGCCTTGATTGATACACATATTTCAGCCCGGGGCGTTGATCCCAAGATTCCCCCCACCGCCATTACCGATGCCGATTTCGAGAAGGTGCTAAAAGCCCAGACCAGCAGCCGTGCCCGGGCGGCCCAAATGCAGCATGCGGCCAGATACCATATCATCGGCTTTAACAATCAGAACCCTGCCTTCGCCCGAAAGATGAGCGAGAAGTTGGAGGAGATTCTCAAGCGTTTCAAGGATGATTGGGATGCCCTGGAGCGGGAATTGAAGAAGTTTGTTGATGAGTTGCGGCGGGGAGATCGCGCTGATTTTCCCGGCTTCGATCCAAAAATACAGGTGCCTTTCCTCCGGCTTATGCTCGAATTTTGTGCCAATGGGAGCGAAATGCCAGCGGATAAGCGAAAACAGGCAATTGAGGTTACGCTCGATATGGTGGCTCGAATGCAGCAGGAGATCGCCAAAGTTGGTTTCTGGAAAAATGCAGACCGCCGGGAATTACTCACGAAACTACTCGTACGGGATCTGAATGTTTCCGGGGTGTGCCCAGCAGGTAAGGAGCGGGAACTGGCGCAGCGGCTTGTGGCGTTGGCCAGGGAAAATCACGAACATCTGACAAAAGCATGAGTGAAACCCTGGTCATCCATGATTTGGCATTTGAGGTGCGACGTAGTCAGCGTCGCGCGACGCTGGGTTTGACCGTTGATCGGTTCGGGGAGTTGGTGATACATGCCCCCGCTGTGGCGCAGATCGAAGAGTTGCGTAATTGGGTTGAAAAGAAGTTGCTTTGGGTCCATCAGAAATTACTACTCAAGGATAGTGTCGGCACCAAGTCCAAGCCGCTTGAAGTCGTAAGTGGTGAAACCATTTCCTATTTGGGGCGAAACTACCGCCTTAAACTGGTCGAGAAGCAGGCGCACCCCCTGATGTTTGACGGCGACTGGTTCACCCTCCGTCGCCGCGATCAGGCAGCAGTTGCCCAGCATTTTCAGAAATGGTACGAGCAGGCGGGCGCGGAGTGGCTTGCCAAGAGGGTAATCGGTTGGCAGCGAAAAACAGGCAAGGCTCCAGCCTCTATTGCAGTAAGTGCATTGGGATTTCGGTGGGCCTCATGCGGTCGGGATCGTATCCTTCGGTTCAACTGGCAACTTTTCCAGCTACCCGTAAGGTTGATTGACTATGTCATTGTGCATGAACTTATGCACTTGAATGAGCATAATCATACCCCTGAGTTCTGGCGCGTGCTCGGGGCTGTCATGCCCGACTGGCAGACGAGAAAAAGTGAACTTGCCGGTCTAGCCGCCAATGTGAATTGGCGATAAGTTGGTTGCGCAACCTGTTTAGCATTATGTATTTCGTCACTTCTTGAGGCTTTCCTGCCGTATCCATGCCGTTATTAACCTATAAGGAGCAGTTGAATCAGGAAAACAGTGCACTTAGTACAGCGTCTCGTAAATATCTGGTCAAATAAAGATTCACCACCCGCCTGGAGTACCAGGCTAGAGGCGCGGAGTCACCGAGAAGATAATGTTTCGCGTATTTTCCGGAACCGGAGTACCGCTTCCATAAAATCCGCGAAACCCCTCTTGGAGGAAGACGTAGAGGGGGAGGAGAAGGATGGCATGGTGAAATTTCCAGGAGCATGAATGGTTGCCCGCGCAAGCGGGC
The DNA here is from genome assembly GCA_964584205.1 of uncultured Verrucomicrobiota bacterium. Taxonomy (GTDB): domain Bacteria; phylum Verrucomicrobiota; class Kiritimatiellia; order CAIKKV01; family CAITUY01; genus JAABPW01. The sequence continues at coordinate 30,735 of CAZOZF010000012.1, read as the reverse complement.
ATCTCTACTCTACTGCCTCAAGCCTGGTACTCCAGGCGGGTGGTGAATCTTCCCGGTTTGAGTCGATCCCAAGCCGATGGTCGTCAAGGCGGGTCCCTTAGGTTGACGCGTATGCGCTGAGCGGGATGAAATTCCCGCAACCCTTTTCGGAGTAATTCCAGGAGCCCTTCGACGGGTTCGGCAAGCTCACCGCAGGCAGAGCTCAGGGCGGGCAAGAGGAGATGGGACAACACAGAAAACCTCTCCTCCTTCTGGCTGTTTCCCCCTCCAAGAAACCGTGGCGGCATTTTTAATTCTGGTACTCCGGAATTACAAATGCCGCCACATTCTCTTCTTGCCTGCTGGAATTCTCTGTGTCTCAGCGTCTCTAGCATGGTACTCCAGGCGGGTGGTGAATCTTTTCACGCTAAGTGTACTTCGCACCCAATGGGTGGCATGAGCGTTGGTAAATATTTTGCTGCCTCTATCTGATTTGCATATTGTTACGACAATCGACATCAACTGCTGAGCAGTTGAATTGCCGTTTCTAGGATTAAAGTTCATTGACGCCAGTAACTTGTATTGCTATATTTCGCCATGTAACGAAGTATTAGGGGAGGGACGGTTGTATGCAGGACCAATTGGATGTGTTGAAGGCGTTGGCGGATGAAACGCGGTTGCGGGCGCTCTGTGCGCTGAGGGGCGGGGAGTTGTGTGTTTGCCAACTAATTGCCCTACTGGAATTGGCGCCGTCGACCGTTTCGAAGCACCTGTCCATTATGCGGGCGGCGCGACTGGTGGAAAGTCGGAAGGACGGACGGTGGATGTACTACCGGTTGTCTCGGGAGTTCAGAACTCCCTCCACGAGGAAATTGTTGGCGTTGATGTTTGAGGATTTTGAGGGTACGGCTCGTATCGTCGAGGATCAGAAGCAACTGAAAGCGATTTGCAACGAAGGCATGGAATCAGTGTGCCGTAGAGTTTTCTAAAGGGAGGGTGAAGATGAATAACACAGCGAAGGATAATGAAAAGAAAAAAGGCCTCTGGGCGTTATTGAAGGAATCGATCGCCAAGAGCAATGACGGTTGCGGGCCGGGTTGTGGTTGCCATGCGGGTGACGAGAAGAAGGCTAAAGTTGACAAGGGTGGGGGAGACGGAAAGAAGAAGTAAATGTCTGATTCTCATACTATTCGTTCCGAGATGCGCCGGGAGATTTTGGTGCTTGCCTTTGCCCCTGCGTTGATCCTGGCGTTGATTCTGCTGAGTTGGGGACTCGCTCAGTGGCAGATCGGCCCCGTTTATCTGAATGCGTTCCTGGCACTGGTGGCTGTGCTGCTGGGGGGGGGCCCCCGTTTTATGACGGGTTTCAAGGATGCCTTCCGCAGAAGGATCACGGTCAATCTGTTCGTGACTGTGGCGATTGCTGCGACCATCGCCATAGGAGAATTCCGTCCGGCGGCCATCATTATCCTCATTATGTCGGTGGTCGGGGCACTGGAGAGTTACGCGCTGGATAAGACACGTCGCAGTATTCGAGCCCTTCTGGATCTGGCGCCACAGACCGCGACGGTGAGTCGGAACGGCGGGGAAGTCACCGTGCTCGTTACCGAGCTTCACGCTGGCGACTTGATTATGGTTCGTCCCGGTGAGCGGATTCCGGTGGACGGTACGGTGATTAGCGGCGCGAGCAGCGTCAATCAGGCGCCTATCACCGGAGAATCCATGTCGGTGGAGAAATTACCCGGGTGCCCTGTGTTCAGCGGAACGCTCAACGAATCGGGTCGGTTGGAGATCAAGACGGAGCGAGTCGGTGACTCCACCACGCTGGCTCGAATTGTCCATCTGGTCCAGGAAGCCCAGGGCGCGCGGGCTCCCATCCAAAACCTGGCCGACCGTTTCACGACATGGTTTCTGCCCACGGTGGTCGTGTTGGCTATTGTGGCCTATTTTGTTACCGGTGACGTCAAGGCAGCGGTCTCGGTTCTGCTGGTGGCTTGTCCCTGTGCCTTTGCCATCGCCACCCCGACTGCGGTGACGGCCGGCATCTCGAACATGGCCAAACGGGCGATTTTGATCAAAGGGGGAATGTTTCTGGAGCTTGCGCACACGATTGACCACCTCCTGGTCGACAAGACAGGAACATTTACTTTCGGCAAACCGAAGGTTATGGACATCATCAGTTTCAGTGATCGCTCTACGGATGACATTCTGCATTTGGCCTGTATCGCCGAGAAATACTCAGAGCATCCGTTGGGCCGGGCCATTCTGGCGGCAGGAACGGGGCAATCCATTCCAGACCCTGATCACTTTAAGAGCGCTGCCGGCATGGGTGTGGAGGCCACATGGGGTGCTATCCGGATCCGGGTGGGCAAGCCCTCTTTTTTTCAGGTCGCCGGATTACGCCTCACGCCTCACGTAGAGCAGGCCATCGCGCAACAGTCGGAACAGGGTCGCACTGCGGTGCTGGTCGCCTATCATGACGAGGTGGTGGGATTGCTGGCGATTGCCGACGAGATTCGTCCGGAAATGCCCGCCACCATCCTCGCCCTCCGCGGAATGGGCGTCAAACGGATTACCATGTTGACGGGGGACAATCCGCAGGTGGCCGCCGCCGTTGCCCGAGTGATCGGTGTGGATGACTTCCAGGCCGAACTGCTTCCCGAACAGAAACAGGCGTTCGTTAAGAAATGTCAGGCGCAGGGGCAGGTTGTTGGAATGATCGGCGATGGCGTTAACGATGCGCCCGCCCTGGCTCAGGCCGATGTGGGTATTGCCATGGGTGCTGCTGGCACAGATGTGGCCATTGAAACGGCCGATGTTACCCTGATGAACGATGATATTTCAGGCGTTGCGGACTTTATGTGGATGTCCCGGAAAGTGCTTCGACGAATCAAACTGAACATCTTCTTTTCGATGATCTATAACGTTATCGGCCTCACCCTGAGCGTTGTCGGACTGATGACACCCATTCTCGCGGTTATTTTTCAGGAAGCGGGTTGTGTGACGGTTGTGGTCAGTTCGACGCTGTTGCTCTGGTCGAAAGGGCGGTTGGGATAATGATGAATTATGAAAGATGAATTATGAAAATTTTGTTTCTTTGCACGGGAAATTCTTGTCGGAGCCAGATGGCGGAGGGGTGGGCGCGGCAGCTTAAAGGGGATGTCATTGAGGCTTACTCGGCGGGGATTGAAACCCACGGGCTAAATCCGAATGCCGTCAAAGTCATGGCCGAGGCGGGAGTGGATATTAGCGGGCACCGCTCGAAGCATGTGGATGAACTGAAGGATGTTGAGTTCGACACCGTGGTGACAGTGTGTGACAACGCCCATGAATCCTGTCCGCTCTTTCTTCGCAAGGCCAAAGTTGTGCATGTGGGATTCCAGGATCCGCCCCGAATGGCTAAGGACGTCAAGACGGACGAAGAAAAACTGGATTGTTACCGGCGTGTTCGGGATGAGATCAGGAAGTTTGTGGAGAAGT
>CAZOZF010000012.1:0-27176 GCA_964584205.1 uncultured Verrucomicrobiota bacterium | reverse complement strand
AAACTGGATTGTTACCGGCGTGTTCGGGATGAGATCAGGAAGTTTGTGGAGAAGTGCCCTGAAGTGTTGGTGTCCCTGTAGGGGAAGCCTGGAGAAGCACGACTATGTCTGAGAAAATTACACAACAATTATCCTTTCTGGATCGATATTTGACGCTTTGGATTTTTCTGGCGATGGGGGTTGGCGTTGCCTTGGGCTATGTCGTGCCTGCCTTTGGAAACTGGATCGGCGGGTTGAGACCGGAAGGGACTCAAACCAGCATCCCCATTGCTGTCGGCTTAATCCTGATGATGTATCCGCCATTGGCCAAGGTAAAGTATGAAGAGCTGGGTGATGTCTTCCGGGATTTCAAGATTCTTGGATTGAGTCTGGTTCAGAATTGGGTGGTTGGACCCATTCTGATGACTGCCTTAGCCATTGTTTTTCTGAGGGGTCAGCCGGAATTCATGATCGGGTTGATCATGATCGGTTTGGCACGCTGTATTGCCATGGTGATTGTGTGGAATGATCTGGCGAAGGGCGATACGGAATATTGCGCGGGGCTGGTGGCGTTCAATTCGATCTTTCAGGTTTTGTTTTACAGCCTGTTTGCCTGGCTTTTTGTGACGAAACTTCCTCCGCTGCTCGGACTTTCGGGCGTAGTGGTGAATGTGACCATGAAGCAGATTGCCGAAAGTGTGTTTATCTATCTGGGGATTCCCTTCATTGCCGGCATGCTGACCCGACTCATTCTGGTGAAGGTGAGGGGGAAGGTTTGGTATCATGAAAAATTCATCCCCAGAATCTCGCCCATGACCCTGATCGCCTTGTTGTTCACCATTGTGGTCATGTTCTCCATGCAGGGTCAGAAGATCGTCGCCAAGCCCGGTGACGTGGTATTGATCGCCATCCCGCTCTTGATTTACTTTGTAACAATGTTCCTGGTGAGCTTCGGGATGAGCGCCAAGGCGGGGGCTACGTATGCCAAGTCGGCAACCCTCTCCTTCACGGCGGCCAGTAATAACTTCGAATTGGCTATTGCTGTGGCCGTGGGCGTATTCGGGATCAACCACGGCGCAGCGTTTGCGGCAGTGATTGGGCCACTGGTGGAAGTGCCGGTATTAATCGGTCTCGTGAACGTGGCGCTGTACTTCCGGCGACGGTTCTTTGGAGTGGCTGGGTGATGTAATGGGTCACTGACGAGGGGGGGGCTTCCGAATTCTGGAGGGCCACGCTTCGTCGTGGCCGCCTTTTCGTTGTCCCGGACGCGACAAAGCGCGTCCCTCCAAAGAATACCTCCCCCCTCTTCTGACCCATTACTGGGGGATGACGTTTGCGCTTGTCCGGAGGGCATTCTCTTGGTTCACTGTGGGTTATGTCCGATCACTCTTTCCCACATCTTACTCAACCCGTTGATGTTGCCGCTGAATTGAGGGCGGCAACCTTGCTTTTAAAAACTGTTGCTGGAAACCGAGCCTTGCTGGCGGAGCTTTCCCTTGAGGAACGTAAAGAACTGATTTCTGCGGCGGGTGAGGTCTATAACCCGGATATGATCGAACGGAGACGGCTGGTACGGGCCACGGAACGGCTTCGCAAGGCACAGATGATCGGGCGTGATCAGGCCAAACTTAATTCAACGGGGATCCGGGAGCTTCGGAAGAAGCCGGTATATATGACCCCGAACGGCCTGGCTCCGGCTCACTTTGAGCAAAAGGATGTTGAGGATCCGGATTTTCGTGAAGTGGTGGATCCGCAGAATTGTTATATCTGCAAGAAGGACTATACCAAACTTCACCCCTTCTATGATCATCTGTGCCCGAGCTGCGGAGAGGTGAATTTCAACAAGCGCACCGAGTCGGCTGATTTGAGCGGACGGGTGGCGTTGTTGACCGGCGGGCGGGTGAAGATCGGCTATCAGGCGGGGATCAAGCTGCTGAGGGCAGGGGCGCACCTCATCGTCTGCACCCGCTTTCCCCGTGACTCAGCCATTCGCTATGCCGCTGAACCGGACTTTTCGGAGTGGGGGCACCGCCTCGAGATCTTCGGGTTGGACTTCCGTCATACCCCGAGCGTTGAGGCGTTCTGCCGTCATCTGCTGGCCACCCGGAGCCGGCTGGATTTCATCATCAACAACGCCTGCCAGACCGTTCGCCGACCGCCGGATTTCTACGAGCATATGATGGAGCGTGAAACCGCGGCACTGGGCGATATGCCGGAGCACGTGCGCCGGTTGCTGGGTGCCTATGAGGGCTTGCGGGGATATCATATGCTGCCCGAAGGTGATGCGGTGGCGGCCCGGAAAAGAATGTCCGAGGTGGCGGGACTGACCCATGCCGCCGAGTTGTCCCAAGTGCCGTTGTTGCCTGATGAGCTCGCTGCCCAGAGGGATTTGTTTCCCGAAGGCCAGCTTGACAAGGATCTCCAGCAGGTGGATCTGCGAACCACCAATTCGTGGCGGTTACTGATGGCGGATGTTCCCGCAGTGGAGTTACTGGAGGTGCATCTGGTGAACGCCATTGCTCCCTTCATTCTGAATGCACGGCTCAAACCCCTGATGCTGCGAACGCCGGAACGAGACAAGCATATTGTGAACGTGTCGGCCATGGAGGGGCAGTTTTACCGGAAGCTCAAGACCACACGGCATCCGCATACGAACATGGCCAAGGCGGCGCTGAACATGATGACGCGTACGTCGGCGACAGACTATTTTAACGATGGTATCCACATGAACGCCGTCGATACCGGGTGGGTGACCGATGAGGACCCCGTTCAACTTGCGGAACTCAAGACGAAGATGCACCGATTCCACCCCCCCTTGGATATTGTAGATGGGGCGGCGCGCATCGTGGATCCGATTATTTCCGGCTTCAATACCGGCGTGCATGTGTGGGGAAAATTCCTCAAGGATTACCAGCCGACGGACTGGTAGGGGGACGATGATGCGGTTTAAACGACAACATTCCCTGCTGATTGTCGCCGGAGTGCTGGTGCTCTGTATTGCGGTTCTGGCGGGAGTGAATCTCTGGTTCCTGAGAACGCTGCACAGTCGAAACCTGCATGATACTGCGGCGCAATCGGTTTTGGAACTGGGATCCGAACTCGCTCGAACCCTTTCGAGCCATCCAGGGTTTCAAGCCGCCCCCGGGGGCGCGAATCGATGGGCTGATTTTGAGCGGCTTGTCCGTGCGATCAAAGGAATCGAGCCGTCTCTGGAGTATGTCACGGTTAATGAGGGCGATGTCACCCTGTTCCATGTGGATATCTCGGGAACCCATTCCGGGGTGTCGGCCAACTCTCCTCGCACAGACGAGGATGTTCGGGTCGGGCGCAAGAGGTTGGCCACGGAAGCAGGCGTGATTCCCGTCCTCACTTTTTCGACCCGGGCAACCGGGTCGGAGGGATCGGTTCTGAGTCTTCAGATTGCGATGCGGAAGGAGGCGGTTCAGCAGCGGGAGGAACAGGCGGCCCGGATGCTGGAGATCATGTTCCGGCTATCGCTTATCACCTTAAGCGTGGCACTGGGGCTGGCTGGCGTGCTGGGGGTCTGGGTGTTTCGCCATGAGATGGAGAGGCAGCGCCGACGCCAGGATGAAGAGCACCTGGCCTTTGCCGGACTTCTGGCCGATGGCATCATCCACGATGTTCGTAATCCGATGAGTTCCCTCCGGCTCGATGTCCAAATGCTGGAGAAGGAAGCCGGAAAAGGAACCGGGTGCCGGACCGGCAGATTAGTCGAACTGGCGGAGCGGGCACGGACCACGATTGATCGAATTGATCTGGTGATGCGTGAATTCCTGTATGTTTCCAAGCCCGGGACGCGGGAGCCTGAGCGGTTTGAAATGAATGCCGCTGTCCGGGACTGTCTGGATCTTCTGGGTCCCCGTTTTGAGCGGGCTGAAGTCAGGTTGGAGGCTCATCTTTGCTCAGAGCCATTGCCCTTGGTGGGACAGAGTATCGGGCTCAAACGGGCCGTGATCAATGTTCTGACCAATGCGAAGCAGGCTTCCCCGGCAGGCCGGAGCGTGTTTGTAAAAACTCTTCGGGAAGGCGAAGTGGCCATTCTGACCATTGAAGATCAGGGTCCCGGGGTTAAGCCGGAAGAGGTGAATCGCCTGTTTGAGATGTTTGTGACAGGCCGGCCCGACGGGATCGGGCTCGGGCTGTATCTGGCCAAGGCGGCTGTGGAGAATTGCGGCGGAACCATTTCGGCTGAGAATCAGCCCGGAGGCGGGGCCCGCTTTATCCTGCGCCTTCCCCTGGCCGGGTAAAGTATTCAGTTTTCAGTTGTCCGCATTCAGTATAAATTCAACTGTTCAATGATGTCTGTGAATGAACCATCAACGGTTTTTGTGATTGAGGATGATCCGGACGGACTCCGTTCTGTGAAAGAGGCCATTACGGAAGCCGGGTATGTCGTCAGGGTCGCCGCCACCGGGCGTGGCGGTCTGGATGGCATCCTCCGCGAGCCGCCGGATGTTGTCTTGTGCGATCTTTTCCTGCCGGATATCGACGGACTGAAGGTGTTGGAAGAGGTTTGCCGATTGAAGCCCGGAATTCCCGTTCTAATCATGACGGCCTATGGTTCCGTGGAGTCGGCGGTCAAGGCCCTCAAGCAGGGGGCGTATGATTTTCTGACCAAGCCGCTGGATCTGGATGATCTTCAGGTCAAATTGGCCCGCGCAATTGAAACCAGCCGGTTGCGAACCCAGGTGACTCAACTTCGCAGCGCCGTTCAGGGGCGATATTCGGCCCGGCGCATGATTGCTGCTGCGCCTGCCATGCAGGAGGTGTTGGGGCAGATTGCCGCCGTAGCGGGAACGAATGCCACAGTGCTGGTGCTGGGCGAAAGCGGGACGGGCAAGGAATTGGTCGCCCGGGCATTGCATGCCGATGGGCGCCGGGCGGCGGGGCCTTTTGTGGCGGTCAACTGCGGGGCCTTCGCTGAAACGCTTCTCGAATCCGAACTCTTTGGCCATGAGAAGGGATCTTTTACCGGAGCCGCAACGCGGCATGAAGGGGCTTTTGAGCGGGCACATGGCGGCACGCTGTTTCTGGATGAGATCGGAATTGCGCCCAAGTCTGTCCAGGCACGGTTGCTTCGGGTTCTTGAGGAACGGGAGGTGATGCGGGTTGGCGGAAAGCTTCCCGTAAAGGTGGATGTCCGTATTGTCGCCGCCTCCAATCGTGACCTGGATGAACTGGTGGAGGCGGGAGAGTTTCGGCATGATTTGTTGTACCGCCTGCAGGTCATCACGATCAGGCTTCCCCCCTTGCGCGAACGACGTGAGGATATCCGGCCGTTAACCGACCGGTTTGTTTTGCAGGCCTGTGAGGAGCACAGCCGACATATTGAGTCAGTCGATCCCGGCTGTTATACCCGGCTTGAAGGATGCGACTGGCCCGGCAATATCCGTGAACTCCGGAATGTCGTGGAGGCCTCTGTGATTATGGCCACGGGGTCGGTCCTGCGGGGGAGTGACCTTCAAATGGGGCGGAGTGAAGTCTCCACGCCGCGTCAGGCCGTGTCGATTCCTCCGGGAATGACCCTGGCTGACTTGGAGAAAGAAGCGCTGCTTCAGGCCTTGCGCAGGAATGAAGGGAATCGACAGATGACGGCCGATGCCCTGGGGATTTCAACGCGGACCATTCAGCGAAAAATCAGGGACTACAATCTGCCCTTCTCATGATGCCTTTCATCATACGTCGCCTTCTCACGATGATTCCCATCATTCTCGGGGTGATTCTCATCACATTCCTCCTGTTCAATGTGGTCGGGGGGAGTCCGGCTTCCATGGCCCTGGGGAAAAATGCCTCGCCCCAGGCGTTGGAGGAATTTGATGAGCAACGTGGGTTTAATAAGCCCGCCGTTCTCGGGTGGTGGACCTCCACGCGAGCCTTGCCGGAAACCCGTTTCGCAAGCGTTGTCGCCCTGACCGCCGGAACCAACTTTCCGATTAGAATGCTGTTTCCTCTGAAACCGGACACTGTTTATCGTCTCCGGTGCGGAATCACTCGAATGGCCGGTTCCGTTTCATGGATTCCGGGAAATGGCGTCATAGCCGTGTCGCCCACCAATAGCCCCGCTGAATTGATTTTTCGGACTGGCGCTAAGGGGCCTCCGATGCCGGTTACACTGGTTGTGCATCAAGGCGTTCTGGAGGTGAGTTCACTGGTTCTGAGCAGGCGGATGCCCCATTGGTATGACTCGCAACTGGCGCATTATTTCAAGTTGCTGGCACGTCTCGATTTGGGAACATCATTGGCGACCAATGAGAAGGTGACGACGATGTTGAAGCGGGGGATTGGCCCCTCCCTGGCGTTGACGGTTCCGATATTTTTTGGCGGGCTGGTGTTATCGGTGGGATTGGCGCTGGTATGCGCGTATTGGCGAAACCGGTGGGTTGACCGGGTTCTGGTTATCACGGCGGTGGCCCTGATGAGCGTGAACTATCTGGTATGGATTATTTTCGGCCAGTTCTTCCTGGCGTATAAGCTCAAGTGGTTTCCGATTTGGGGCTTTGAGTCGTGGAGCTATTTGCTTCTGCCCGTGATCATTGGAATCCTCAGCGGGTTGGGTTCAAATTTGCGATTCTACCGGACGGTGCTGCTGGATGAGCTCTACAAGGACTATGTCCGGACAGCCTACGCGAAGGGGTTGGGGCCGGTGGCGGTATTGTTCAAGCATGTGCTTCCCAATGCCCTGATCCCGATTGTCACCAACACGGCGCTGGCGTTGCCGTTTTTGTATACCGGAAGCCTTTTGTTGGAGAGTTTTTTCGGAGTGCCGGGGCTGGGCGGACTGAGTGTGAACGCCATCAATTCATCTGATGTGGACGTGGTGCGGGGCGTGGTGCTAGTGGGGGCGATTCTTTATGTGGTGGCCAGTCTGCTCACGGATTTGTGTTATGCGTTGGTCGATCCGAGGGTGAAGCTGAAATAATTTCAGATTTTGTAATTATGGAAGAAGGGCAGTCAATTTGGAGGGGTGTGTGGCGGGAGTTGTGTCGGCGCCGACTCATCCGTGTCTGCCTGTGGGTCATTGTGGCCTTTGTAGTAGTGGCCGCCTATGGCGAGGGTGTGTACCGCTATTATCAGGCCGTGGATCGTACGCCGTCCTACCAGCAGGTCAACCTGAGCGAGCGCTATCTGCCGCCGAGCCTGTTCCGGCATCCCTTCGCGGAAGCGCGCCAGGCGACGGTTGACGGTGCTCCCCACTGGGTATGGCGCGGGTTTAAGAATCTGGCCTACCGGCCATGGGGGACAGACAACCTGGGCCGCGATGTGCTCCAGCGGACGGTGCAGGGGGCGCGCATTGCCTTTCTGGTCGGGGTGGTTACCTCGTTGATCGCCATTCCTATCGGAATGATTCTGGGGTGTATCGCAGGATATTTCGGGCGATGGGTAGATGAGGGCATTGTCTGGCTTTATTCAACGATGGAAAGCATTCCCGGTCTTCTGTTCATTCTGGCCATTTCCATGGTGGTCGGGAAGGGCCTGCTGGGGGTGTATTTGGGAATCGGGCTGACGACCTGGGTGGGATTGTGCCGGTTATTGCGTGCGGAGGTGATGAAGCACCGTGACCGGGCGTATGTGATGGCGGCACGTTCGTTGGGCTACGGGAACGGGCGGATCATTTTCCGTCATATCCTGCCGAATGTGTTTCACATCGTGATCATCACGTTTTCTATCCGCTTTCCCGCCGCGATCGGAACGGAAGTATTCATGAGCTTTCTGGGAATTGGAGTGCAGGGCGAGCCGTCATGGGGTATTATGATCGGAAATGCACGCCTCCGCCTGTGGCAGGGGATGTGGTGGGAATTGACGGCGGTGACGGTTGTCATTCTGCTGGTTGTTCTGGCGTTTAATCTGGTGGGGGATGCCCTGCGGGACGCGCTGGATCCGAGATCGAGAGTAAGGGAAAGTTAATATTATGCCTAAAAAAGCGGCTTCTCAAATCCTGACGCACGAGACGATTCTTGAATTTTTCCAGAGGCCGGGATATGCCCCGATGACCCTGGGAGAGCTGGAGGCGGCCTTTTCCCTGCGGGGCGGGGCGCGGAAGGCGCTCGTATCGCTGCTTCACAAGATGGTGATGAACGGGGAGATTGTTCTGATTCGCAAGACCCGGTATTCCCTGGGCGCTCCCGCCGATCTCATCACGGGCCGGCTTGAAGTGAAACGGTCGGGCGATGGCTATCTCACCAATCTTGAAGGAGAGCTGACCGTCAAGATTGACCGGGGGCATCTCAGTACGGCTCTGCCCGGCGATCAGGTGGTGGTGCGGCTTGAACCGCTTCGCCCCGGAATGGCGACGTGGCAGCGCCATGGCGTGGTGATACGGGTATTGGAGCGGGGAACCCGGGTCGTGGTTGGGACCCTAAAAAGCACGGGGCGGTTCCTGTATGTGGCTCCCATGGATCCATCGTATCAGCAGGACTTTTATGTTTCTGAAGTCAAGGGCGCCCAGATCAATGACCGGGTGGTGATCCAGTTTACGAACTGGGAAAACCGCCATGTGAATCCCGAGGCTGAAATCATCGAGGTGATCGGCCCGGCCGACAACCCGTCTCTGGATACCTTGGCCATCATGCGCCAGTATGAATTGCCCGAATCGTTTCCCATTGCCGTCATGCATGAGGCTGGAGTTTCCGCCGCCCGTCTTGACCAGCCGGGAAAGCGGGAGGATTTGCGGGGGAAATTCATCTTCACGGTGGATCCGGCAACGGCTAAGGATTTCGATGATGCGTTGTCCCTGGAGCGGGATGCGGAAGGACGGCGCGTGCTGGGAGTCCATATTGCCGATGTCTGTCATTTTGTGACCAAGGGGAATGCCCTGGATCGGGAAGCCGTGGAGCGTGGCAATAGCGTGTATCTTCCCGACAAGGTGATTCCCATGCTTCCCGAGGAATTGTCCAACGGCTTGTGCAGCCTGAAGCCAGATCAGGATCGTCTGGCGTTCTCCGCGTTCATGACTTTTGATGACGCGGGAAATGTGGTACAGTCCCGCTTTTCGCGCACGATCATCCGGTCCCGTCTGCGATTGACTTACGAGCAGGCGTTGGAAGTGCTCCAGACTCCTGCCGGAATGACCTGTAAGGTGCCGAATTTCCCACCCGAGGCAAGAAGCCTGGTCAATGACGTCTGCGCCCTGGCCATGCAGTTGCGGGGGCGCCGCATGACCCAGTGGGCGCTGGACATTGATATGCCCGAGAATCAGGTCGTCATCGGGAAAGGCGGCATGATCGAGGATATCAAGCCGGTGGTGAACGACATTTCTCACCAGATGATTGAGGAGTGCATGGTGGCGGCAAACGAGGCCGTTGACCGGGTGATCAGCGAACGGGGCATGAAGTTGATCCACCGGCTCCACGAGGCGCCTGCTGAGGACAAAATTGAAATGCTGACGGCCGACCTTCACGACATGGGCTACCAGCCCGGTCAGTTGAATAACCGGCGCAATCTTATGGAATTCCTGAAACGGATCAAGGATACCCCGCTGGCGAATTGCGCCCAGGTGGCCGTATTACGGAGCATGAAGCGGGCGGTCTACAGTTCCAAGGAAGGCGGACATTTCGGACTCGCCAAGAAGTTCTATGCCCATTTCACCTCGCCAATCCGCCGTTATCCGGATCTCGTGGTGCATCGGATTTTGGCGGCGATTCTGGAATCGCGGGCGAATCCATATCCGGGGGACGAACTGGAACGACTGGCCCTTCATTGTTCCGAGACCGAGCAGACCGCGCAGGAGGCGGAACGTGAATTGCTGGAAATCAAGAAATACCGGTTCCTGGCCCAGCAGATCGAGCAACATGATGTCCGGGTCTATGATGCCGTGGTGGTCAAGGTTATGAACTTCGGCTTGTTCGTCGAGCTCGACGGGTTGAGTGTACAGGGCCTGATTCATGTTTCGGCGATTTCAGACTCCTTTGTCCAGTTTGATCCCGGAATGAAGGCATTACGGGCGGGGCAGGATGTCTACAAGTTGGGCACACGGGTAAAAGTTTTTGCCGTGAAAGTGGATTTCGAGAAGCGGAGAATCGATTTTTCGCTTAAACGGCCGGAGCCGACGCGTCCTGCAAAGGGACGACCCGAGCAGCGGAAGGGACAGAGGAGACGGCGATGATGAGGGGGGCTGTCAGGGTTCAGGGTTCAGGGTTCAGGATGTCAGGGAATGGATATCTGGTTGTGGGGCTGATTTTGGTGTTTACCGGTCTGACGGGATGGGCGGGGGGGATGGCGGAACTGGATGCCCGGTTCACGCCGGTTGAGACGCCCGTATTCATGGAGTATGATGTCGGATACCGGTTTCTGAATATTCAATTGCGCAAGGTGGGGAAGATTGTTGCAACAACAACGATCGGGCGATGGAAGCACCGGGGCACCGGACAGGAGGTCCCCGCCTTATTTCTCGACATGCGGGTGGATTCGCCGGATAGCGGGAAAGCCGGACAGCGGAGCCGGATCTCGATTCATGACCGTATTGTGGCGGTGATGACCGTTCCGGATTTGCAGGCGTTGGTGTTTTCAAAATACACGGACGAAATTCTGAACCCCTTGATCGGCCGGTCCAAGGAGACTTTGCAGTGGTCTCTTTATGACACGCAGTCCGGGCGACTGGAATACGAAAATCATGACCTGAAGAAGAGTGAGGTCAAAACCCATCTTGTGAATCCGGAGGCGTTGCTGGAGTTAAGTCGTAAGATACGGCCGGTCATGGAGTTTCTCGTCAAACAATACCAGGCCCCGGTTCCTGAAGCAGAAAGTTCGGAGCAGGGTCGGATTGTTGTGAACATGGATGGAAACGTCGTCGCGCTCCGCATTCTGACGGAGCGGGAAAAATCACCCTCCTGCCTGACCCGGCGACGGCTGGATTCGATGGCCATCAAAACAGTGGCGGAACGGGGAAGTTCGATCAAACCCCGCGATTTTCATGCCTGGAGTATGACTTTTAAACAACTGGCGAAGACACTCCAGGATGGCGCCCTGATTGCATCGGCTGACCATGCCCCCGTTGAGACTGTGGTGCCGCTGGCGGTGGATTATGAATTGGGATTGGGCAGTATCCGCGCCACGATGACTGCGATTCACCTGGGGGCGGCCTTCAAGGCGGAGCGATCCCTAGTCGTGGTGGCGAAAGGTCCAGAACCGGTGACTCAGAAATAGTCCCGTGCATATCAGTCCTTCGGCACACACTTTGGGCAGGATTTGAACCATGTTCACGGTGACATGGCCAAGGTGGAAAATGAGACTGGAAAGCGCCTGGGGCAGGGCTGGATGACGGATAAAATAGAGGTGGAAGAGCCAGACCAGAAGCTCTGAAAGCCCGTAGGATACGGCCCAGACAATCCAGAACCGGATGAATTGACGGCGGGTTCCCTCAAGCTGCCTACGGTCAAAGGTCCAGAGTTTGTTTCCCGTGAAGCTGAATATCCCTCCACAGGGGCGGCTGATGAGGTTGGCTCCTTCTGGCGGAAACCCGCCGAAATGAATCAGCATTCCGTAAATCGTAAAATCCGTGATGGCACTTCCCACCCCGACTGTTAGGTATTTTTTGAGTTGTGTAATCAAAGTCATGGCTGATAGGGCGAGGGTTACTTGCCGATAACCAGTCGGGCTTCGATTTCCGAATCCCGTGCATTGATGGTGAATTTTGCCTGGCCCAGAACCCGCACGACATCGGCTAGAACTCCCGTTTGATTCAGGGTGTCGCGAATTTTCCCCGACTGTTCTGATGTGGAAAACAGGGTGGCCAATTTTAGAACGCCAGCCGCATTTTTTACCGTCGGGGCAATGCTTTCCAGATTGATCCAGCCCAGGGCGGAGGGGCCGGGTTTGGAAAAGGAGCCCCAGGCCGGATTGCGCTGATGAGCCGCAGGGATCAGGGTTTTCAGGACAGAGGCATTGCTGGAAAGGATGAGCCAGTCTCCCGACAGGGTATACGCGATGCATTCGTCTGGCTCAAACGAGCCGTAGAAGTTTTTCCGGGATTCCTCGATCAGGGTCAATTCCATCCCGTTTTCCAGGGAAATGGGGCGGAGAACAAGGCTGAGGTTGTACTGGCTGTTCAGCAGGGCAATGGCCTGTTGGATTCGGGTGTTGGCCGCGTCACGGCTTCCCACTTGAATTCCGAGAAGGAGGGTGGGTGTTTTAACTCCTTTCATGAAGGCACGCAGGGTTGAGCCCATGGGGCCGCGAAGCCGTCCGTTGTGTTGCTGGTCGAGGAGCGCTACAAAGGCGAGGGCATCGGGCGGGGTATCCCGGGTGTCAAACAGGGGACGAAGGGTATTTAACCAGAGGAGGTTCGACTCCGATGCCATCAGCGAGTGAGCCCAACTCAGGGGGAGGAGTGAGATGAAGTCTGCGGTGGTGCCGGTCAATTCCGTCACCGTCTTCAGTCCGGATGTTTCACCGAGTGGCGGGGCCGGCAGGAGCGGGAGGCGCCCGTTGAAATACAGGGTGACGTGTTCCGGATCCACGGTGAGTTCGTAGGTCACCAGATTCTGATGGGTGTCTATCCAGCCCCAATTCCGGGGTGTTCGTTTCAGTTGTGCACGGGCTTGTTCCGGTTTTTTTACCGATGCCACGGTCAGGCGGCCCGGGTAGGTTTCGGCGGCTTCAAGCAGGACCCGCACCCCTGCCGGATCTTCGGAAATGCAGGCCAGCACCAGGCCTTCGGTCAGGGCCAGTGATAGTTTCAGGTTTGTGTTTCCGAACTTCGTCCGGCTTCGCCAGACGGTCAGCTGCCCCTCATTGATTTTAACAGGTACGAGGTCGCGGGATTTGATCCACGCCATTTGCCAGCGTAATGTGCGGCTTTGTCCGCCGATCCAGGAGGCGCAGACCAGGGCGGGTTTGTGTTGGGCACCGAGTGAAGGGACATACGCCAGGACAGACTGGTCGGAGACGAGCCGGTTGACCCATTGTTTTGTAACGGGATTTTGGCTGAAGTCGTTCAGGTCCTTGTCCGGAATCCCGGCCGCTTGTATGGCCCGGAGAATCAAGGGGTTGTTGAGAAGATTGTCCCACTCACTGGCGAGGTTCCGGTGCACGCTGACGACCGAGGCATTTGCGGGGATGGCGGAGAAAATGCGGTCAGGGCGATAAGGAACATAGAACAACCACCCGATTCCGATGGCTAGAAAAACAATGAGAAGAGTCCAAAACAGAAGGGGTCTTCGCGTGGACATGACAATCACTTGATTTTGCCCTCAGCAACCTGTTTCAGAAAGTCGGCATAGGCCAGTTTCAAGCCCTCCTGAAGCGGGGTGGGGGTCTTCCATCCCAGTTTTGAGAGTTTGGTTGAGTCCAGTAACTTTCGCGGGGTGCCGTCTGGCTTCGAGGTATCGAATACGATTTTACCGTTATACCCGACGGCGGTTTGGACGAGATGGGCTACTTCCTTGATGGAGACTTCGATGCCGGAGCCGATGTTGATGATCTCGCTGTCCTCATAGGTGTTCATCAGAAAGACACAGGCGTCGGCCAAGTCGTCTGAGTACAGGAATTCCCGCAGGGCGACCCCGGTGCCCCAGATGGTAACCGTGGGGGCGTGGGAGACCTTGGCTTCATGGAAACGGCGGATCATCGCGGGGAGCACATGGGAGTTTTCGGGGTGGTAGTTGTCACCCGGTCCATACAGGTTGGTGGGCATGACGCTGATGAAGTTGGTGCCGTATTGGCGGTTATAGCTCTGGCACATGATGATGCCGGCGATCTTGGCCAGCGCGTAGGCCTTGTTGGTTTCCTCGAGATGGCCGGACAGCAGGGCATCCTCGCGGATGGGTTGGGGTGCGAATTTCGGGTAGATGCACGAAGAGCCGAGGAACATCAGTTTTTTGGCACCGGAGAGGTAGCTGGAGTTGACGATGTTATTCTGGATTTGGAGATTGCTGTAGGCGAACTCGGCGGGATAGGTGTTGTTGGCAAAGATTCCGCCGACCTTGGCCGCCGCCAGAAAAACAAACTCGGGTTTTTCCTGTTCGAAGAATCGTTTCACGGCGGTCTGATCGGTGAGTTCAAGTTCCTGGTGCGTTCGGCACTGGATGTTGGTGTAGCCATCTGACTTCAGGTGCTTGATGATGGCCGAGCCAACCAGTCCGCGGTGCCCGGCAACGTAAATACGGGAATTCTTTTCCATGGTCATGGGATTATATCCTTATGCTGCGAACAAGTTCCTGAACATGGCTCATATTATTTCTGGCGAGATAATCGCTGAGGCCATCAATCACGTTCAGTGCCGTTAGTGGTTCTGTGAAATTGGCCGTTCCCACGGCTACAGCCGAGGCGCCGGCGATCATGAATTCTATGGCCTCCTTCGCGGAGGTGATGCCGCCGAGGGCGATCAGGGGGATTGTGACGGCCTTGGCGGCCTCGTACACCAGCTTGACCGCGATCGGATGGATGGCCGGGCCGCTGAGTCCGCCGGAGATATTAGCGAGGATGGGGCGCCGGGTTTCAATGTCAATGGCCATGGCGGGAAACGAATTGATGAGCGAGATCGCATCGGCTCCGTTGTCCTCGCAAACCTTGGCAAAGGCCCCGATATCCGACACATTGGGCGCCAGCTTGGGAATGATGGGGAGTTTGGTTTTTGCCCGGACTGCCGCCACCACCTTGGCGGTGGATTCGAGCGTGGTGCCGAAGGAACTGCCGCCCGCCTTCACGTTGGGGCACGAAATGTTGATCTCCAGGGCATGGACTCCCTCGACGCCGTCAAACCGGGCGGCCACTTCCGCGTATTCTTCCAGCGTCTTTCCCCAGATGTTCACGATGACGGCCAGATCGTGCTTCCTCAGGAAAGGCATATATTTCCCGATGAAGCCCGCAACGCCCGGGTTCTGTAATCCGATAGCGTTGATGAGCCCGCCTGAGACTTCCACCATGCGCGGGGTCTTGTTCCCGCCCCAGGGCTCCAGGCTGATGCCCTTGACCACGATGGCTCCGAGCTTGTTCAGATCCACGAGATCGGCGTATTCAGGGCCGTACCCAAAGGTGCCGGAGGCGACCATAACGGGGTTTTTCATCCGGATGCCTGCGAGAGTGATGTTGAGTGTTGGTGTCATGTCAGTCTTCCCAGATGATGTCGCGGGCTTCAAAAATCGGGCCGTCCTTGCAGACGCGGGCAAGGGTTTCCTGTCCGCCGAGGCGGACTTTCTGGACGCAGGCGAGGCAGGCGCCGACCCCGCAGCCCATGTGGCGGTCAAGCGAGAGCCACGTTTTCCAGTTGCCGCGAATCGCGCGGTCGCCCACCGCCTTGAGCATGCCGTTCGGGCCGCAGGCGAAAAATTCCGGTTGCGTGTGAGGGGCTGAGGCTTGAATCCAGGAATCGAGTGCAACGGTTACCAGGCCCTTTACGCCCAGAGACCCGTCATCGGTGGCCACTTGAACTTCCCACCCCAATGCGCGGAATTCGTCGGCGAGGAGAATATCCGCCGCCTTGGCGCCTCCGATAAACAGAATACCGCGACGTGTCATCGTTCGCGCGAGGAAATAAAGCGGGGCCACTCCGTAGCCGCCGGCTACGAGGACGGGGGTAACGGAACCGGCGAGGTCCAGGGGAAACCCGTTGCCGAGGGGGCCGACCACGCTGGCCGTGTCGTTCAGGCGCAGGTTTTGCATGGAGGCGGTTCCACGCCCCACTGTTTTGTAGAGGATGGAGAGGTGGGTTCCGTCGACCCTGTAGATGCTGAACGGGCGACGAAGGACGGCATCATGTAACTGGGCAAGGCGGAGGTGGATGAACTGACCGGGTTTGGCCCGTGGGGCCACCTCGGGTAGTTTCAGGGTTAGCACCCGGTAATCGGGGCCCATGGCGTCATGGCCGACAACAGTTCCGTTTTCGATACGCATCATGGGGGGGAGATTAACGACTGGCCGCGACTTTCTCAATCAAATCCGCAAGCCGGTCGTCGGCTCCCGAAAGGGAGCGGGTATGGGCTGCGCGGCGCATGGCGGACTGAGCGGTAGGGTTGGTTGCCAGGAAACGAATGGATTCCGCGAGACGTTCGGGCGTGAGATCCTGTTGTTCCAGCACTTCGGCGGCTCCGGCATCGGCCATGGCTCGGGCATTGGCGAGCTGATGGTCCCGTGCCGAATGGGGGTAAGGGACGAGAAGCGCCGGAATGCCGAACAGAGCTAGCTCCAGACAGGAGTTGGCGCCTGAGCGAGAAATCGCCAGGCTGGTCCGGCGGTAGACGGAGACCATGTCATTGCAGAAGCCATAGACGGTGGCGGGAACGCCTGCGCCCAGATAGGACTCCTCGACGGAGGATTTTGCTTTTTCACCGGAGAGGTGGATGGCTTCGACCTGAATCCCGGCGGCGATCAGGCGGGACAATGCGGTGGGGACAGTTTCGTTTAGTCGCTGGGCACCCTGGCTGCCGCCCATGGTGAGGACGGTGAATACGGCGGGGGTGGCCGCCGGGAGGGTGGCCGCCATTTCCATTTCCTTGCGAAGCGGCAGGCCGGTGAGTGTCATGGCCGGGTGTTTCAGATGGGTGCGGGTTTCGGGGAAAGTGATGGCGATGGCCGTTGCGAGACGGGAAAAGGTGCTGACGGCCTTGCCTGGGATGACGTTGGCCTCATGCAGGATCACCGGAATTCCGAGACGGCGTGCCGCCAGTACCGGGCCGATGGAGGAGTAACTGCCCATCGCGAGCAGGGCATCCGGTTGTTGTTCACGCAACGCCTTTACGCTGGTCCGGTAAACGCGCAGGAGGCTGATCAGGGTGTGGGGCAGATGACGGGGATGAAAGGAAAGTTTTTCGGCCCCGATACTGATGACCGGGCCGCTCCAGGCGTGGCGGGTAGCGGTTTCGATGGCTTTTCCTGAAAGCCAGAGGGTGACTGTATGTCCCCGCTTCTGCAGAGCCAGGGCGGTTGCCATGCCGGGAAAGACATGCCCGCCGGTTCCGCCACATGATACACTGAACTTCGCCATGAGGAATCCCTCTCCAATGAATTCCGCCATTATCCAGATTCCCGTTGCGAATGCAATCGAAGCTGCCCGAAAAGGCGCTGATTTCAGCCAGGAACAAGGGCTCGAACAGAGATCCCCGATGATACTGGTCAATCGGGTGGGAGACGTGGTAATTTCCAACGTCATGCAACCGATCTTCAATAATTCATGGGAGAGTCCAATGAAAAAATCTGCAATCACCACCCTTGTTCTATGCGGCGTGCTATTTTTGGGAGGGGTTTGTCCGGCTCCGGTGTGGGCGGTTGCGACGGCCTCTTCTGCGCTCGACAAGGATTCCGGAAAGCCATCAAAAATCACGTCGATCAAGGGAACCTGCACGTTCAGCGGTAAGGAAAATCCCTGGTCTGCCAAACTCACTCCGAAAGGGGATGGCACGTATGACGCCATTTATATTTCCACCTGGAGCGGCAAGCCCCTGAACTACGTGGGAACGATCAAAACCGACCTGAAATCGGAAATCAGTGGCAGCGGCAAGGCGAGTGGAGGAGGCGCCAATGGCACCTTTGAGTTTTCCGGAAAGTACGGCAACGACGGCATTGCCCAGTGCAGCTACAAGGAAGTTAATGGTCGCCGCAAAGGCACCATGACTGCCGAAATGCCCAAGTAAAGGAATGAGAAAAACATTATCACCCAACAATGTTTTCGGCCCTATTCGCATCGAGTTCCGCCGTGTCACTGCTGAGTTTGCGTTTCCGTAGCTAGGAGTTCATGTGACGGGTCAGGGTTTTCCCGGACCATGTCAGGATCTTGCGCTTTTTCAATTTCAGGATCAGGCGTGAAAGGGTTTCAGGGGTGGTGCCGATGGCGGCGGCGAGATCCTTTTTTGAGAAGGGGAGGGTGACGACCTTCTGGCTCCCGAATTGTTCCTTGAGAAACCAGAGTAGCCGTCCTTCCACATCATGGGCCTGTTGCTGAACAATCCGCTCGGCCAGATAGCGCTGCTTGCGCATCAGCATGGCGATAAAGTCGTTCCGGAATGAGGGTGTGTTCAAAAGCTGATGCACTTGGGCGCGGGGAAAGACAATCACGTCGCTCGACGAAAGCGCCACGGCGGTGACCGGGTAACTCTCGCGCTCAAACAGGACGACTTCGGCAAAGACTTCGCTGGGCTGAACGATCTTAATGACAACCTCATTGCCGGCTGGAGTGACTTTATGGAGTTGAAGTGCCCCCCGTTTGAGGAGATAGATGGCCCGTCCGGGTTCACCTTCGCGAAACAGAATGTCCCGCTTTTTCAATTCTTTCATCCCGGCAATGGTGGCCAAAGCCTTCAAGGTCTCCGGCGAGAGATCCTTGAAAAAATTGCTTTCGGCAAGAAAATGATAGCCCAGCATTCCGTTGATTCCTTTATTTGCAATCCAGTTGCTTGATGAGTTTGAGAAGATCATCGCCGTAGGCTTCAAGCTTGGCGGGCCCCACGCCGGGAACGTTCTCGAGTTCCTTATAGCTGCCGGGGCGCGCCATGGCAATGGCCTTGAGTGTCTTGTTTCCGAAGACAATATAGGCGGGAACTCCCGTCAGGGAGGCTTCCTCTTTCCGCCACTCCTTGAGTTCCTCAAAAATCGACTCCTCGGCGGCCGAGAGTACCCGTTCTGTATCCCGTGAATTTAGAGGTCGGGTGTCTTTTTTGCCGGATTTCCGCCCCCATGGCTCTGTCATCAGTGGACGACCCCGGTGTGGTGATTCGTGAGAAGGCCACTTCAGAGTGATGGATTCACGGCGCCACACCACTTCACGGCCGAGTGGGCTCAGGCTGGCAACGGAATACTGATCCGGACTGAGCAGGATTGTTTTGGCTCTCACCAGTTCATCAAATAACGCCTTCAGGGTCTCCATTGGGGTTCCGGACAATGCCCCGTAGGTGGGGATTCTATCCAAATCACGATCAACGATGTCCTTCGCCTTCGAGCCTGTGACAACGGCAAGGATGGTGTTCTTTCCAAACCGCCCCTCCATGCGCCCGACGCAACTCAGGAGTTTTTGAATCAGAGGCCATTCCTCCTCGGTCGGGGGGCGTGGCCGAACGGCGGGATCGAACCCGCAATGATCGCAACAGCCACAGGCTCCAGCGAGGCCTTCCTTTTCTCCGAAATAATCGAGAATAAATTGATGTCGGCACTGGTGTGTATTCGTGTAACGCAGCATCAGATCCAGCTTCTTCATGTCCCGCCGTCGCTTTTCCTCAAGAGTCGGCAACAGGTCACGAAGTCGCTTGAGGTCACCCCCCTCGACGAGGGACGTGGTATAACATCGGGAACCCGCCTGAATTTCCCGGTCAACCAATCCGCAGCGCTCATAAAGCCCCATGCAGGTATGCACGGTGATCTTATTGGTCGTGGAGAAAATCCGACCACCCCAGTCTTCCAGTGAACAGGCTTGAGGTCCTGTTTTTAAGAGTGTCCGTACCTCATCCCAGATACTCAGGATGACGGCGGGATCGGGATTGGAGCCATCCAGGAAAAATTCCTGGGTCCGGACATCGGCGTAATTGTAAAGCAACTCGCAGTGCGAAAGCTTCCCATCCCGGCCGGCACGTCCGACTTCCTGGTAATAGGCTTCGATACTGCCGGGGACATCCCAGTGGATGACAAAGCGCAGGTCGGAGCGATCCACCCCCATGCCGAACGCATTGGTGGCGACCACAATCGGAAATTCCCCGCCCATAAACCGTTCCTGCGCCCGGCGGCGTTGCTCATCATTCAGTCCGGCATGATAAATCAGATGTTTAATGCGCGCCTCTTCCAGCATCACACCCACCCGTTCCACCTGTTTTCGGGTGCTGCAATAGACGATGCCGGTTTTGAAATTGGCAAGGATGGTTCCAATCCGACCCATTTTCTGGCCATGTGTGGAAACATGACTGACCACCAGGCGAAGATTGTCACGACGAAATCCGCTGACAAACACCTGGGGAGCGGGGCGACCTGCCTGACCCAATCCCAATTGCTTTGCGATGTCATCCCGGACTTCCTGCGTTGCTGTGGCGGTCAGGGCCATAATTCGGGCGTGAGGCAGTGATTTGACAACAGCTCCCAGCCGGATGTAGTCCGGCCTGAAATCGTGACCCCACTGGCTGATACAATGCGCCTCGTCAATGGCCAGAAGGGAAACATTCAGTTCCGCCAGAAGCGATTGAAAGCCCTTGTTCCTGAACCGTTCGGGCGCCACATAGACCAGTCGTGTTTTTCCACTCCTTATGTCGGACATCCGTTCGGAAACTTCGGACGCCGTGAGTGATGAGTTCAGGCTGGTTGCCGGAAGGCCGCGTTCGGTCAGGCCATCCACCTGGTCTTTCATCAGGGAGATCAGCGGTGAGATGACGACGGTTATCCCCTTCAGTGCCATGGCGGAAAGTTGAAAGCAAAGCGATTTTCCAGCGCCTGTCGGCATGACAACAATGGAATCCCCGCCATTGAGAATGGCCTCAATCGGCTCCCGCTGTCCGGGCTGGAAGGAGTGGAACCCAAAATGACGCAACAGGAGGGATTCGAGGGAATCCCCTGTGGCGCCGGGCACTATAGATGGAGTGGATTGAGTCATACCGTTCTGTGGGGCGAATGATTACCAGTAGCGTCCCATAGGACGCAGGTTAGAAGGCCGAAGGCTGAAGACTGTAAGGAAATTCGCATCATTTTGCTTTATTTCACATGATGTCATTTACGATAATTCCTGGCTCATCGATTCGTGTTTCGCCTTCAGTCTTCAGTCTAAACCGCTTCAACCTTGGCGTCTCTATGGGACGCCAGTGAATGATTACCATGTCTTTGTTAAAAGTTATAGTAAATATAACAATCGGGTTAAGCAGGGTGAATTCCGCTGCAGAATGAATGATGCTTGCCGAGCGGGAGGGATCCAGAGACTGGGGGGGGGTAGAGTTCGTGTGGTTGGGTTTCTGTTGTCTAGAGTCGGCCGACTGTGGTAGAAAAAACCTTTCGCTGGGAGCTGGACTGATCCGGCGGCGGGCTATTAATAGCAGGGACAAAATGAAGGGGAAGCGAGCATGAAGGACATTGTTGTTGCTGACGTTCGAAACTTTGTTTTGATGGGACACACAGCCAGCGGTAAAACCACCCTGGCGGATGCGATGCTCTACAAGATGGGCGTCAATGATCGGCTGGGTTCTGTTGACCAGGGCACCAGTTTGGGCGATTACACCGACGAGGAAAAATCGCGCAAGACAACGATCTACGCCAAGTCCTTCTGTGGCCTGTACAAGAGTTCCGATGGCCATAACATGGATATCGTTTTCTGCGATACGCCCGGGTATGCCGATTTCTTCGGGCAGGTGATTCAGGCCAGCCGTATTGCCGGCGCCGCGTTGATCACGGTCGATGCCCATGCCGGCATCCAGGTGGGCACCCTGAAGGCCTGGAAACAGGCGTCCACGCTTGATATTCCCAGGGCCATCGTGGTCACGGGACTGGATCGTGAAAATTCCCCCTTCGACAAGGTGATGGCCGACATCAAGGCCACCTGGGGCGATCGCTGCATTCCCGTTCTGATTCCGCTTCCCGATAACAGTGCCGTGGTAGATGTCCTGGCGGCGACCACTGTTCCGGACAGCATCAGCGAGGCCATGAAGGCGGCCAAGGGTGCTCTGGTTGAAATGGCGGCTGAAACCGATGACACCCTGATTGAAAAGTACCTGGCTGGCGAGCCCTTGACGGCCCGTGAAATTGCCGATGGGTTGCGTCATGCGGTGTTCGATCGGAAGCTGGTGCCCGTTTTCGCCTGCATGGCCCTGAAGAATGTCGGGGTAGGGGAGCTCCTCGACGGGATTGCCCGGTTCTTTCCGTCTCCTGCCGACCGCCCCATGAAGGATGCGTCCGGCAAGGCCATCGACACCTCTCCCTCCGCCCCGTTTGTCGGGTATGTGTGGCGTACGGTGAATGATCCCTTTATTGGACACATGAGTTTTGTCTATGTCTGCGGGGGAACTCTGAAGGCCGACACCGAAGTCATGAATGTGAACAAGGAGCAGAAGGAGCGGATCGTTCAGTTCGTGGCGCTGAACGGGAAAAAGCAATTGCCCATCACAGAGGCTGAAGCCGGCGATATTGTGGCGATTGCCAAATTGAAGGTGACGGGACTTGGTGACTCGCTCTGCCAGAATGGGGCCAAGGCGTTGTTCGAACCCTTCAAGTTCCCTCATCCCGTCATGTGGTTTGCCATCGCGGCCAAGACGCAGGGGGATGAGGACAAGATCGGGACGGCCCTGCATAAGCTGGCGGAAGATGATCCGACCATTCATGTCGAGCGCCATCCCGACACCCACGAAACGATCCTCTCGGGAATGGGGGATACCCACCTGGCGGTGGCGGTGGAGCGGATGAAAAAACGCAATAGCGTGGATGTTATTTTGAGCACACCGAAAATTCCCTACACGGAAACGATTACGGGTCGGGCGGAAGGTCACTACAAGCATAAGAAGCAGTCGGGTGGTCGCGGCCAGTATGGTGAGGTTTATCTCAAGGTTGAGCCGCTTCTGGAGGGGGATGAGGAATGGTTCGATAATGCTCTCGTGGGAGGGGCCATTCCACACAACTTTGTGCCGGCGGTCCAAAAGGGTGTTCTCGAGGGGATGACGAAGGGAGCGCTTGCCGGATGCCCGGTGGTGAAGGTGAAGTCCACCGTGTACGACGGATCCTACCATGATGTGGACTCCTCTGAAATTGCGTTCAAGATTGCCGGAAGCCGGGCTTTCCGGGAGGCGATCAGCAAGTCAAAGCCGGTCCTCCTTGAACCGATTATGTCGGTTAAGATCACGATTCCCGAGCATTTCATGGGTGATGTCAATGGCGACATGAGCCATCGGCGTGGCCGGATTGTGGGAATGGAGTCCGCTGACGGACTGCAGGTGATCACGGCCGACATTCCCCAGGCGGAATTGTTCACCTACTGTGCGGAACTGCGGAGCATGACGGGTGGCCGCGGCTCGTTTGAGATGTCCTTTGCGCGATATGATGTGGTGCCTTCCAACGTCGCCCAGAAGATCATTGCAGCGGCCGCCAAGGTGAAGGAGGAGGACCAGGATTAAGCCTGGCCGGTGAACCCCTTTGCCTCATCGTTAACGAGCTGCGAGTTGTGTCCGCGACAATGTGGTGTAAACCGGCAACAGGGGCAGCGCGGGTATTGCCGTGCGGGGAGTGTTGCCGAGGTTTTCCGGTACGGGCTTCACCATGGGGAAGAGCCGCCCATTTCCGGAACGCGGGGATCGGGAACGATTTTTTTCAGCCGGTGCACTCTGAAGTGCCTTTACTGTCAGAATTATCCCTGGAGCCAGGAGGGGCAGGGGTGCGCGGTGGAGGTCCGGGAACTTGCCACCAGTCTCGAGCAAATGGCTGCGGACGGATGTCATAACTGGAATTGGGTGAGTCCGACCCCCTGGTTGCCCTGGATCTATGAGGCATGGGAAAAAGCGGTCAAGACTGGACACGCGCGTCCAAATGTGTATAACACAAGCGGTTTTGAACGGGTCGAAGTGCTTCGAGCCATGGAAAACTGGGTGAATGTGTACCTGACCGACCTGCGGTACGCTAGGGCGGATTCGGCGCAGGAAGGTTCGGATTGCCCCGGCTATGTCGAGGCGGCCCGGGCGGCGCTGTTGGAAATGTGGCGTCAGACAGGCCCGCTGAAGGTGGATGATGATGGAATCGCCACGCGTGGAACGATCTGCAGGCTTCTGGTGTTGCCGGGGCGGGCAGATGAAGCGGTTGCCAATCTGGAATGGTTGGCGAAGTCGGTGGGCACCGGGATCCCGGTGAGTGTGATGGCGCAGTACACGCCTGCCTACCGGGCCTTGGAAGGGCTGCCCTGGAGCCGGCGACCAACGGCGGAGGAGTACGGGCGTGTGGTTGAGGCGGTGGAGCAGTTGGGATTTGCTGACGGCTGGGTTCAGGAATACGACACGCCCACGCCGGAGAATTTGGTTGGATTTAAAATGAGTCCGGGGTGACCGGACGATAACGTATCAGGAAAGGGAGGAATGAGATGAGCGGTCATAGTAAGTGGAAGACAATTCAGCATAAGAAGGGCGCGGCGGATGCCAAGCGCGGCAAGATTTTCAGCAAGATGGCGAAGGAACTGATGGTCGTCGCCAAGGCGGGTGGCGGGAGTCCCGATACCAATACGGCCTTGCGCAACCTGATTGTGCGTTGCAAGGCGGTCAGTATGCCCAACGACAACATTGATCGCGCCATCAAGAAGGGTACCGGCGAACTGGCGGCCGATATCATGGAAGAAATCACCTATGAAGGCTACGCGGATGGCGGAGTCGGGGTGGTGGTTAAGGTCCTGACCGACAACAAGAATCGTGCGGCAGCCGAAATCCGGCATATTTTCTCCAAGATGGCCTCGGGCTTTGCCTCCCAGGGTGCGGTCTCCCGCGGCTTCAAGCGGCGCGGTCAGATCTTTATCGACGCAAATGTGGTTGAAGAGGACAAGTTGATGGATATCGTCCTTAACGCCGGCGCCGAGGATATGAGCCGGGATGGCGAACAATTCGAAGTTCTGACCGACCCCAGCGCCTTCACGCCTGTCATGGAAGCCCTTGAAAAGGCTGGCATCAAGACGAACGACGCGGAAGTCCGTCTGGTCGCCGAGACCTATGTGCCTGTTACCGACAAGACTGTGGCCAAGTCCGTCATGAAGTTCGTGGAAGCGCTTGAGGACAATGATGACGTGCAGAATGTCTACACGAACATGGATCTTGACGACTCCGTTATTGCGGCGATTGAAAAGGAATAAGGCGTGACGCCATGCGCGTACTGGGGATAGATACATCGCTTCGCTCGACGGGCGTGGGGGTGATTGAATCCCTGGCGGGAAAAACGGTGGCGATTGAATGCGGTCGGATTCACAACTCCGACCGCATTTGTTTGTCGGAATGCCTCCGCCGGATTGATGTCGGAATCCGGGATCTCATTCACCGAACAAAGCCGGATCTTGCGTCGATTGAGGATATCTTTTTCGCCAAGAACGCCCACACCTCCATGGTTCTGGGCGAAGCGCGCGGAGTGGTGATTGCCGCATGCGCCACATCGGGAATTCCCGTCTATCAATATGAGCCGCGCCGGGTCAAGCAGTCCATTACGGGCTCCGGGGCAGCCGAAAAGGCGCAAGTCCGGAAAATGGTGATGGTCTTGCTGGGGCTCAAGGAAGAGCCGCAGGAGGACGCCGGAGACGCCCTGGCGATCGCCTTGTGTCACCTGAACAGCCGGTCCCCGGTGGCTGAGTTGAATCCAAAACCCATTTGAAGAAATGATGAAGGAGGAATGATGATTTATGAATGGAAGAGTGCGCTGGAAGGTGTTGTTACGGGCTGCTCTTGCCTTCGCAATTCATCATTCATCATTCATCATTCATAATTTCCTATGATTACATTCCTTGAAGGTATCATCGAAGACAAGCAACCTACCCATGTGGTCTTGAATGTGGGCGGGGTGGGGTATGAGGTCATTATTTCCCTGAGCAGTTATGACCGGCTTCCCGGATTGGGAGAAAAGGTGCGCCTGTTGACGCATGACCATATCCGGGAGGATGCCCATCAATTGTTCGGGTTTATGACGGCCGATGAACGGAGGGTGTTTACCCTGCTACTGGGAGTTTCAGGAATCGGGCCCAAGATTGCGCTGTCCGCGCTAAGTGGCATGACGGTTCGGGAGCTCAAGGTGGCTATCAAGGACGGTGATGTCAAGCGGCTCAGCTCCATATCAGGAATCGGGAAAAAGACGGCGGAACGGATGATTGTGGAATTGCGTGACAAATTCGGCGACGGCGAAATCCTGGCGGCAGTAGCGGGTGGACATCCGGAGCTCGAGTCTGACATCAAACTCCGCGATGCCGTTTTAGCGTTGATCTCGCTGGGCTATAAGCGCACAGAAGCTCAGGAACTGGTGATCCGGGTTGTTCGTCAGCCGGCCATGTCCGGCGCCGATGTCGAAGCCATCGTTCGTAAAGCTCTGGCCGGGTAACCCGCTCGCTCAATATTGATTCATTCCCGAGAACTTGCCTTTTCCGGTATTGGAAGAGGATGGGGGGGCGGGAGGGGGTAGCCCGGTGCCAGTTCCGGGATCTTCGCTCTGCTTCTCTTTTTTCCACTTTGCAAACAGTTCCTCGTAGCCGACCCAGAAATCATCGGGCAGTTTTCCGTCGTTCTTTTTCTCGGTTTCCTCCTCAAACTGAATGAATTCAATTTGGGGGATTCCGGGTGCAATATCCCAGCAGGAGTTGTCCAGGGAGCCTGGATTACGGATCATTCTAACTGAACGGGTGATGCTTCGTTCGCCAATTCCCTGGTTGATCGGCCCCCAGAAATCGCGCTGCTCGTTGTCGTATTTTGTTCCCACAGCATCAGCGGCCGCGATTTTTATATTCAGCATTCTAGCGTCGCCATCCACTTGTTCCTGAGTCAGGCCGAAGGATTGATTCAAGAGGCCCGGCCGGTAATCCACATTGAGATTCGAAGGCTGGCCATACTGCTCCCTCCAATTTTCCTCCTGCATGGTTTCCCATTCCCCGTGCCAGGCCTTCATGGCCAGCGATGATTCCTCCCAATAATTGTCCAGACTGGAATTCACAATGGGGTGAGTCTCGAAATCCGCAGCGGCATGGCAGCGCCAGCCGTAGGCAAAAGCGAGATCGGCCTGGGCACTCGCGACATCCTTTTCGGCCTGCGCCCGCTCGGCGGCTGTCGTGGCAGCGTTCAGGCGGGCATTCGCCTTGGCCAGGTTATCCGTGGCGGTCTGCATCAGTTTTTCGGCGGTGGCTTTCGGGTCATCGCAGTGGGCCGCGTCAGAGATCGTTGCCAGGTCGGGGGCACAGGCTCCGCCCCGGAAGGCTTCCCGTGCTGCCGGATCGCTCAGGATACGTTTTAGAGCGGGATCGGTTCTGGGGTTAGCCAGGAGTTGCTTGATGGTTTCATCGGCAATGATGATATGGGAGGTGGGGGATGAGGCCTGCACACGGGTTAGGAAACTGGTCAATGCAATTCCTAGAATAATGAATAAACGCAGTGGTAATGTCTTCATGACTTAGACCTCCTGTTAAATATGCAAAATACCCCGAAACGAATACTCATGACAACGATGAGATTCTATCGCTATCCATGTTTGATGAAAAGAATTTTTACTTTTGTGTCGCGGACGCCTAACGATGAGACAAGACGCCTTACGAGTCTTTGAAAAAATATCTCACTGGCACGCTTCATGGAGTTTTGATA
>CAZOZF010000011.1:0-35551 GCA_964584205.1 uncultured Verrucomicrobiota bacterium | reverse complement strand
AGGGCCGATGTGAATGGAGACCAATGAAAAAACACCCGGGAAACCCGGAAGGACCCAAAAAATTCACTCCTACTGCAGCCTGAGCTCAATTTCACCACTGCTGGACTTCAGGATCACACTGCGGGGCAGGATTTTGATCACCTGGTAGGCTCCCACAGTTTCCCCTTCCTTCAGGGCAGAGCCATTGATAATCGCCACGGGATTCTGAGTGGAATAGAAGGTGCCGCTGAGGACAGGAAGGGGGCCCGGCTGGGGAAGAGTAGTCTTCACCGCCACAGGCTCCACAGCAACTCTCCCCTCACCCCCACCCTCTCCCTCAAGGGGAGAGGGAGAAGATTTTGGAGCGGAAGCGACTCCCTCTCCCCTTGCGGGAGAGGGCTGGGGTGAGGGGGGAACTGGCACGACTCCCTCTCCCCTTGCGGGAGAGGGCTGGGGTGAGGGGGTTTTCGTCCGCGTGACGAACAGGAACAGCACCAGGCACAACACAAGCACCGCCACAACGACGGCCGTCAGGCGTGAACCCGATGAGGCGGCGGCAGGGTGCGACGCGACTGACGAGGGGGGCGCGATTCCCTGCGGGTCATCCGGCCTGTTTTTCTGAACTTTCTTCAAGGCATCGCTGATGGTGCTCATGCGTGTTCATCCTCCTCAAACAAGACATTCTCCCTCAAGTTCCAGGATGCAGGTTTTGATATGGTCCGCATCCATGATCACGATTTCCTTCACAAAGCCGCGAAGCAGCGCCTTGTCGACCAGGATATTAATCAGCCGGGGAATCCCGCCGGTGTAGCGGAAAACGGACTGGATGGCGCCTTCTGGAAAAATTATACTGCCATTCGATCCCGCCACGGCAAGCCGGTGCTGGATATACTGGGCGACTTCCGGCTCCGTCAACGCCCGGATATGGAACCGGACGGCAATCCGCTGCTTGAGCTGAACCAGCTCGGGAAGGTTCAATTTATCCCTCAGCTGAGGTTGCCCCACGAGAACAATCTGAAGAAGCTTCTCCTTCTCCGTCTCCAGATTGGAGAGCATCCTCACTGTTTCCAAAACGGCGGGCCGCATATTTTGAGCCTCATCAATAATCAGAACGGCGTTGTTTCCAAGGGACAACTGTTCCACAAGAAACTTGTTGATCATCCGGATGAGGGCGCCCTTGGTACGCCGGGTCACGACAATTCCAAAATCCTCGGCAATGGCCTCCAGGAGCTGAAGTTCAGGCAGGACGGCATTGAGGATGAACGCCACCTTGGTGGTCGCGTCAAGCCGGTTGATCAACGCCCGGCACAACGTTGTTTTACCCGAACCGATCTCCCCGGTGATGGTCAGGAAACCCTTTCGCTGCTCGATCCCGTACCGAAGATGATCCAGCGCTTCGCTATGGGTGGGGCTCAGGAAAAGAAAACCCGGATCGCTCGTTACATTGAACGGGTTCTCACGGAGTTTATAGAAAGCGCGGTACATGTTAAAAATCGCCAGGCCGCCTTTTTTTCATGACCAATGCCGCGATTCCGAGCACCGCCAAGCCAGCCAATAGTCCGATGCCGGCCGCCTTCAGCCAACCCGCATGGGGTTCAGAAGAAGGCGGATCTTCCGTCATCATCGGGACTGTGGGCAAATTGGTGGCCACCGCCGCCACGACGACGGGGGGAGGAAGCGGAGGGAGTGCGGCAAAGCCCTTGGCCAGCAATTCTGCGGCTCGCGCATCACGCACAAGACGATCCTTGCTGCCCAGGACAACGGCAATGACGCGGCGTCCGCTGCGCTTCGCAGTTGCCACAATCGAGAATCCACCCGCTGAAATGAATCCCGTTTTCAACCCATCGCATCCGGCGACGTCATGAAGCAGGTGATTGTGGCTTCGCATGATGAACTTACCGTTCCGGAAGGACCTCATCTGGACAGAGGTATACGTGAAGATTTCCGGATGTTGCGCAATCAAGGCCCGGGCCAACAGGGCCAGATCACGGGCGGTTGAGGTATCCCCCTTCTGTCCTGCGTTCGGCGGAAGCCCGTGGGGAGAATAGAATGTCGTGCTAGTCATCCCCAGTTCAACCGCCTTCCGGTTCATCATCTCCACAAAGCCTGCGGCGGATCCGCCGATGTGAATGGCCAGCGCCATGGCGACATCATTGGCCGACTTGACCATGAGGGCATACAACATGTCCTCAAGACTGAAGACCTCATGCTCGGCCAGGTAGACCTGGGAGCCCCCAACACGCGTGGCTTCGGCCGTTGCGGTCACTGAATTGCTCAGCGAGAGTTGTCCGGCGGCAATCCGGTCCATGATCACCATCATGTCCATGAGCTTGATGACGCTTGCGGGAAACCCGGCACTGTCCGCATTTTTTTCAAACAAGACCTTTCCGGTATCCGCATCCACCACAATCGCGCCGAGATAGGGATCTGCCGAACGCAGGGGGATGGACGCGCGCCCGGAAGCCGTCTTTTTCGGAACAGCCTTCTTGACCGTTTTATTTTCGGCTCCCGCAACTCCGGCCCAGGCCACCACCACCGCACACACCACGCTCATCAACCCGATTGTCTTGTTTATCGTCATCGCCTCAATCCGCCTTTTTTATAAATAGAGACCCACTTTAGCGAATCCGGCAATCGCCTGTCCATATTCTTCAGCAATTCGCATTATGGCCGAAGACCGCCTGAAGGCGGTACACCAACGGGCTGAAATCATCATATTCCGGCGTTGGTGTACCGACTTTAGTCGGTCTTTGACATTGCCCAGCGGCCATAATGCGAATTGCTGCATATTCTTCCGACTCTTGACATTGCCGGAGCATGCGCTAGCATTCCTGTCGCCAACTGAACCAACAAGGGGGGAACAGGGAATTATGGACGAGGAACTATTCAATAAGCAGATTCAGGTTGAGCGGAAGTTATTCTCATTCACCCTGAAACAAAACCCCCGGGGTCGCTTCCTGCGGATCACCGAGGAGGTCGGGGGGCGCCGCGATACCGTCATTATTCCCTCTCCGGGCCTGAATGCGATCCGGGCGGTTCTGAACGAGGCCATTGACGTCAACGAAGAGGCGGGGCCCATGCCGTCGGTCCTCCCCGACTGAAATACTTCCGATAAGACAGCCCCCGCCCATGGACACACCAAAACCTGAGTCAGGCGCTCCGGATCATGCCCTCCATCAGGATGCTCTGGATCTTCTTCAGGTAATGGGGCAGTCCCTGAGCGCAGCCCTTCTTTATGGCCTGAATCACAAAGTGACCGCCGCCTCGCTTGAGGTCAGCTTCAGGGTCGCAACAAAATTCATGGAGTACCATGGCCCCATAGACTTCAGTATTGAGAATCATCTTCTCCTGATCAATGGCGTGTCAACCGGGGGGTCTCCCGTTGCCGGAAACTTCATCACCCGCCTGACAGGCCTGCAACTCCTGAATGTCTCACTCCAGCCGGGGTTCCCCGCCACGGAGTATGTGAAGTTTTTCGAAATCCTCCTCACCCCGGCCTCCAAGCTGGGGGATCAAAGCGGGGCCGATCTGGTTCAATCACTCGGCTTCAAACATGTTCAGGCGAAGGCATTTTCCTACCAGCGCGTCTCCGGGGAGGGCACAGGATCCGAACCCGCCACTCAGGCGGCAAACGATATCCGATCCCTCGCAAGCGACCCTGAAAAACTGGCAGACCTCATCCTGAAAACCGTCGAGTCCCGACCGGGATTGACGCTTCCTGAAAATGAAGAAACCCTGATCCGCCTTATCTCCGACTGCATTCAGAAGGTTACGGATCAATTGCTAACCGATCCGGCGCTTAAAACACAGAAAGGCCGGAAACAAACCAAGCGATCCCTGCTCCTGCTGGAAAAGGCGCTGACCGGACGTCTTGAGGCCCTCACCGGCGAATCCTCCGCCAGGGCACTGACGGCTCGGCTCACCGAGCTTGCTGAAGAACTGGATCTGGAGGCCCTGGCAAACCAGTATATGAAGGGGCGCCGGGCTGCAGGAAAAGCGAGCGAAAAACTGGGGCACCTGATTGACCGGATCCATTCCGATCCAGATCAACTTGCAGAATTACAGGAGCGCTTGATCGCCGACGGGCTCACTGCGGAAGGTTGGCAGGAGTTGACAGACCGCCCGAACGGCGCAGGGACAACGGCGTCTCCGGAAATCCAGGATCTGATCGCCGAAACAGCGAAACAACTGTCCCTGCTGAGCCGCCTCACCACGACACGCCTCAGCCGACTCAGGGATAAACTCGGCACCGAGGACACCCCGCGTCAGCTTTCCCGCCGCGACGTGCTGGAGATCCTGGCAGAACTGACCCAGGAAATCAGTCAGCCCCTCACCATCGTGAATGCCACCATCGAGCTCATCATGAGCCTCCGGGTCGGACCGTTAAACGATTCTCAACAGGAATTGCTGGGCATGGTCGCGGAAAGCGGCGACCGGATGGCCCAGCTCGTCGACTCCCTCATGCGCATTGCCGGAACTCCATCGAGCCTCCATCCGGACCAGGCCATCCTCAAAACGGCCTACTCACAGGGATAACCCCTTGTTTTTGACAGTCTGCCACGGACGGCGAGGCCGCCGTCCCATAGCTATCAAGCTAAGGATTTTGTTGAGCAGAATGAATGAGAAATGCCAATAAAGAGCCATTCTGACAAGGTAGGGCGAGGCGTCCCTGCCGAGCCGTCGGCGCCTATGAAGTTCATGCAATGCGCCCGAACAGATCAATTTCATCCGAGCATAAATAAGGGCTTCCCCATGCTCCGGCTCACCGGGGACGGTTCGCCCTACCTGTCCAAAGTCAGTATTTTCTCTTAGCTTGATAGCTATGGCCGCCGTCCCTCCCGTAAAAACCCCTTTATTTTCCAAGGGGAGGGTCCGCGGCCTCGCGGACCGTTGGTCATAATGCGAACTGCTGTGTTTTTGATCCCCGGTCTTGACAGGGATGGAAACACGGCCTAAAGTTTTAGACAAATAGCGGGCGCACTTGCGCATTTTGGCCATGAAAAAAGATACCGTCGAACTGATTTGCAGTGTAAGCGAGCTGACCAGCCTGTTTGAAAGCCAGGCTGGCTTGGCCGGCTTTTTGCAGAAAGTGGTAAGCCTCGTGGCCTTCCACATGAAGGCGGCCGTCTGTTCGGTTTATCTTTACGACGAAGACACCGAGGAACTGGTTCTCACCGCCAACCAGGGCCTGAACCAGAAATACATCGGAAATCTCCGCATCAAACTGGGCGAGGGCATCACCGGCCAGGCGTTAAAGGAACTTCGCCCCATCCGGGAGGGACGGGTCTGGCAAAATCCGAATTTTAAATATCTCGCCGACCTCCACGAAGATCAGTATCAGGCCTTCCTGGCCGTCCCCATCCTGCACGGTAACCGAAAAATCGGCGTGCTTGTCGTTCAGGATCCCCAGCCCTATTATTTCAGCGACAATGACGTCCGCGCCTTCCGGGCCATTGCCGCCCAGCTGGCGAGCACCATCGAAAATGCCAAACTCCTGCTGAGCCTTCACGAGGAGAAAAAGCCGCCCCGCCCGCGCCCCGAGGAAATCGTTAATACTCCCGGCGGAAGCCGTTTTATCCGCGGCGTCTCCGCTTGCGAAGGCGTGTCCATCGGAAGGGCACTTAAACTGACAGGGACAGACCATGAATGGGATCCCGGCCAGACAGACTCCCTGGACCCCCTGACCGTGGAAGATTTCCTTCGCGCCTTGCGTCAAACCGAGGAGCAACTGACCGAGTTGCAACAACAACTTGGCGAACGGATGGCGGATGTGGCCTCCCTGATCTTTGACGCCCATGTCCTGATCCTCAAGGATGATGCGTTTTCCGGCGTCATGCTCCGCCTTATCCGTCAGGGACAAACTCCCGAACTCGCCATCCGGGAAGTGGTCGACAATTATATCGCCTTGTTTTCAAAAAGCAGCAGCATCATGCTCCGGGAAAAGGTGCATGATGTGCGGGACTTGAGCATGCGCCTGATGTCCAATCTCCGTCGGCGCACCTCCTCTCCGGTGGACTATTCGGAGCAAATCGTGGTGGCAGGCGACCTGTTGCCGTCGGACCTGCTGAAACTTTCCGCCCAGCGGGCTGAAGGGGTCATCCTGATCGGCGGCGGCGTCACCGCCCATGTCTCCGTCCTGGCCAGAACCCTGCGAATTCCCATGGTGATCGTCAAGGATCCCCCGCTCCTTGATTCCGAGAAGGGACCTGAAACCACCATCATTCTGGACGCGGATCAGGGCAACATCATCATCAACCCGGCCGAAGATGTCCTCACCCATTACCGGACCATTCTGGAAGGCCGCAAGGACACCGCCACTGAAGCCGTTGTGCAACCGACCACCTCAACCCTGGACGGGCGGCGGATCCGACTCATGGCCAATATCAATCTGCTCAGCGAGCTCCCCACCGCCCAGCGCCTGAAGGCGGAAGGGATTGGACTCTACCGGAGCGAATTTCCCTTCATTGTCCGGAATGATGTCCCCAACGAGGAAGAGCAGTTCCGCATCTATCAGAAAGTTCTTGAGGCCATGCCTGAACAGGAGGTCGTGCTGCGTACCCTGGATGTCGGGGGCGATAAAATCCTGTCCTATTTCCCGGAAAGCGCCGAAAACAATCCCTCACTGGGTTTACGTGCCATCCGATTCTCGCTGCGCAACAAGGAAATGTTCATGCAACAACTGCGCGCCATGTTGCGAGCCGGCGCCGGACGCCCCCTGAGCGTGATGTTTCCCCTGATCTCCTCGGTGGATGATTTTCTGGATGCCCGGAAAATCATCGAGGAAAGCATCCAGTCGCTCAAGGAAGAGAACACGCCCTGTAACGAACATCCCCGACTCGGCGCCATGATCGAAGTGCCTTCAGCCGTGGAACTCGCCGAAGATCTCGCCCTGGAGGCCGACTTCCTGTGCATCGGCAGCAATGACCTTGTCCAGTACATCCTCGCGGTGGACCGGACCAATGAACGCATTGCCGATCTCTATATCCCCTACCATCCCGCCGTGCTGCGCGCCATCAATCGCGTGGTCAATGGAGCCCTCATACACGGCAAGCCGGTCTCCCTGTGTGGCGACATGGCCACCGACGAACGCGTGCTTCCCCTCCTGATCGGCCTGGGCATCCGAGCCTTCAGCATGGACGCCCGCCGCATTCCTAAAATTCAGGGACTCATCACGTCTCTTCGATACGATGACACCCGCAAACTGGCCCATGACATGTTGCGCATGGGCAGCCTCAAGGCCATTGAGGAACGGCTCAAAATACATTCAGGCTAACAGGACAACAGGAGCACTTCATGGACGAAATACTCAAACAACAGGGACGTCTCCTTGAGGACGAATTTTTCGCCAAGCAGGACGCCGTTTTGATCGAAAAACTCAGGGAACTGGAGCGCATGGAAAAAACCCAGGCGGCCCTGTCTGCGGTATCCGGAATCACAAACGAAAAGATCCTCAAGCACCTTGTCACATTGGAGGTGCATGCCGACCTCCTTGCCACACTCACCCTGGTTCCCCTGGTGGAAATGGCCTGGGCTGACGGGGAAGTCCAGGAACAGGAACGGCTGATCATTCTGGCCGAATCCACCCGCCTGGGTATGAAGGCCGGGTCGATCGATTATGTTCTTCTTGAAAAGTGGCTCACCCGCCCGCCCCCCGAGAAAATGCTCAACGCCTGGATCGTCTATATCCGGGGGTTGTGCGAAGTTCTGCCGCCGGAGGAAATCAGGGAAATCAAAACCACATTCCTGTCCCGCGCCCGAAAGGTCGCGGAATGCACCGGAAGCTTCCTGGGCTTGACGTCCCCCGTTTCCAGCGCCGAACAAACCATGCTGGACAAGCTTGAGTCAGCCTTCAAGGCTTGACCAGTTTTTCAAGGTACTCGATCCAGGCATCCATCCCCGCCCCGGTTTTGGCGCTCAGCTCAAAAACAAAGACGCCGGGGCGGATCTTATTCAAGTATTCACGGCATTTTGGAAGGCTCCAATCCAGGTACGGAACCAGATCCATCTTCGTCAAAACCACTACGGGTGCCAGGCTGAACAAGGTGGGATATTTCACCGGCTTGTCCTCCCCCTCGGTCGTGGATAACAGCGCCACCTTGAAGTGTTCGCCCAGATCAAATGCCGCCGGACACACCAGATTCCCGATGTTTTCGATGAACAGCAGTTTGACGCCATTCCCAGCCACCTCAGGCAGCAACGCGCCCACCCGTGCGGCATCCAGATGGCAGGAGTTGATCGTCTCAATCTGCCTGACCACGGCCCCTTTTCCCATCAAACGCTTCGCGTCATTATCGGTACACTGATCGCCGGTAATCACGGCACACTGAACCCGGCCACGCAAACGCTCCAGCGTCCGCTCCAAAAGCAAGGTCTTGCCTGTCCCCGGCGAGGAAATCAGGTTGATCGCCATCACCCCGTGCTGCGTCAACCAGGCCCGGTTGGCCTCGGCTTGGGCGTCGTTCTCCGCCAGCACCTTCACCTCCAACTCAATCGTCTTCCGCTCCACGTGGGGATGCGCATGCTCGTGATCATGATGATGCCCATGACCATGGACATGCCCCTTTATGCTACAGCCACAATCTTTACACATTGAACGCCTCACCTCTCACTTTTCACCCTCTTCAACATCCACATCCATCGATTTGAGGTACAACTCCCGGCCGTCCGCCAGGTCGACAGTCAGCGTCGCGCCCGCCGCCAGCGTCTCCTCCGCCGCCAACTCGAACACCGCGCGCAAGGCGTCGGGGTCAGTACCGGACAACCGGCCGACGACCACCGTGATACTGGGAATCGCCCGGGCATTCTGCTCGCGCGCCACCTTTTCCGCCTGTTCGATCAAGGCCAGTGCTATCGCCATCTCATGCATCAGCAAATCCTCGGCAATAATTCTCCGCGCGGCACATCCACCAGACGCCGCCCCCCCGTGACCGTCTCCAGAACCACCCGGCCTTTCGCCTCCGTCACGACCCCGATACGGGCCGCGCCACGTCCTTCCGGAAGGCTTTTCCAGATCTTCAACACCGGCTCGGAAATCGCGGCATCCCCGATCAGGATCATACGCCCTTCTGACGCCACCTGCAATAGATCCACTCCCAATAACTCCGCCGCCGCCTTTGCCCCGGCGGAAAACGGCACATCCAACTCGTTCAAGAGAATTCCCATGACCCGGTCTTCAACCACTTCATTCAACACGGCGGCCAGACCGCCGCGTGTCGGATCCCGCATGAACTTGATCATCGGGGCATACTCGCGAACCGCCTGAACCAACCGGTGAACCGGCCCCGTATCGCTCTTGACCCCATGGGTGATCCGGATTCCCTCACGCGCCGCCAACACCGCCATGCCGTGATCCCCCACCGGTCCGCTCACCAGAACATGATCCCCCGGAACCACGCGACCGGGATCGAGCGCAAAACCATCCATTCGCTCGCCGATTCCGGCCGTATTCACATACATCCCGTCACACTGCCCGCGCTCCACAACCTTGGTGTCACCGGTGACCACCGCCACCCCGCACTCCTCCGCCGCCCGCTTCACCGAATCCAGAACACGGCGGAGCGTGGCCAAAGGAAGCCCCTCCTCCAGAATCAACGCCAGCGACAACCAGCGCGGAATGGCTCCGCACACAGCCAGATCGTTGACCGTGCCGTGCACCGCAAGATCGCCGATGTTTCCTCCCGGAAATTCAAGCGGCTGCACAACAAAACTGTCGGTGGTGAATACCATCCATCGACTTGCGGGAACCGGCAACGTCGCACCGTCCGGAAGCCCCTTGAGCGCCCCGCCGCCGAATCGCGACACAATTTCCCGCTGAATAAGATCGCGAGAGAGAAGCCCGCCACCGCCATGTCCAAGTTGTATGGTTTGTTCATTCATAACTGTCAGGAGGGGGATAGTAGACCAAATCATTTCTGACCGAACAACACCCAATACTCAACGTCCATCTCACCTGGAGCGCTTATCGCGAATCGGCGCGCAAGACCCAGAGGGACTTCGGCTTGTTGTCCAGAGGCAGGTTGTAGGTCAACATAGAGGTACCCGTGGCGGCATCATAGTCGGCCTGCCAAAACTGGCCTTGCAGGAACGGATGACCAGTGCACGGCTCCCGGTTCCCCAGTCACGCCCATCGACACTCCTCGCCCCCCCTTCCGTGACTTGACAGCATGTATGCTGAATATTACATTATAACACATGAAAGTCATTATGGATGCGGATTGCCTGATCAAACTGACCAAGGCCGGATTGAAGGAACAGGTGTGCGAGGCATGGCATGTCTCCATCCCGCCACTCGTCCGGCGCGAAACGGTGGATCAGGCCTCTCACCTGCCGGATGCCGTACGCATCAAGCAGAACATTATGGACGGACATATCACCGTGATTGAGACGAGCCTTCGCGCGGCCAAGGGCGAAGACGCGGCGCTGCGTCTTTATCAAGGCGGCGGATTTGATGCCGTGGCAACCGACGATGCCAGATTCATTCGACAACTGCGCGGACTGGGCGTTCCCTACGCGGTTCCCGCCGTCATCATTGTACGGCTTCGTCTGGATGGCAAACTGTCGCTTGACCAGGCGCAGCAGGCGCTGGCGGCCTTGCAACCCCACATCAGTCCGGAACAATATGCGGCGGCACAATTGATGCTTTCGGGAGGACTCAGATCATGACGACCAAAACTTTGCGCTTATCAGACCACATGTTAGATGCTGTGCGGGAACTCAGCACCGCCGAACACATTGAGGAGGCCACCGCCATGCGGAAACTTTTACGCATGGGATACGACCTGTTCCTGGCGCAACAGTACCGGGCGGGCCGGTTGACGATACGCGCCGTGGCGCATCGCATGGAGCTCCCGCTGAGTGAGGCAATGGAAACGCTCCAACGTCTGGGCATTACCGGTAACACCGGCATGGATGACACCCTGGCGTCTTTGCGATCTCTTCAGAAAAGCAACCCCTGAACTGGGTTTCTTTCGTAATCCTTAGCCCAGGATTGCGGCCAATGCGGGACTTGCGGTTCACCAATGAGGGACCGCGCCGCGCATAATTCCCGGCTAAATTCGGCCTGCGGCAAAAAAGGGAGCTTAACTGTTACGGGCTTATGACACCGAAGACCGGCGACCCGGAGCGCACAAAAACCGGGAAGCGTTCAAGCGGGGCATCGACGGTTATGCATTGCCCTCCCGCGACATCTACACCGGTCCAGGCATCGGTCCAGTCCGTCCCCGCCGGCAGATACACCGCGCGCGACCGCGCCCCCTCCTTCACAACCGGGGCCACCAGAATATCCGGGCCGAACATATACTGGTCCTCGATCAATGCCGCCGCCGGGTCTTTGAAAAAGTCAAAGAACAGCGGACGCATGACCGGCGTTCCCTTGGCGGCTGCACGCTTCATCTGCTCCATGATGTAAGGTCTCAGCCGCTCGCGCAAAAAGAGCAATTCCTTGATGATCTCATACGCCGGCTCGCCAAAACTCCACACCTCATTCGGTCCGCCCGAGGTCGGATCGCTCATGCCTTCGATGGAATACTGCGAATCACGCCAGCCGTGCAGCCGGAAAATCGGACAGAAAACACCGAACTGGAACCAGCGCACGATCAGCTCGCGAAACTCCTCGGACCGGGTCTGCCCGCCGAAGAACCCGCCGATATCGGTGGTCCACCAGGGAATCCCGCTCATCGCCATATTGAGACCGGCACGGATCTGCCCCTCGAGCACCTCGAAGGTGGAATAGATATCGCCCGACCAGATCGCCGCCCCGTAGCGCTGGCTGCCGGCAAAGGCGCAGCGGCAGAGATTCAGCACTTCCATTTCGCCCGATGCACTCAGGCCTTCATGGAAGGCCTTCTCCTGCATCATGGGATAGATATTGCCGACCTCCGCCCCGTTGCCGATATGATAGCGCACATTGTCGTGATCATGACTGGTCAGTTCGGGTTCAATGGCATCGAGCCAGAAGGTTTTGATCCCGTGGTCAAAATAATTCTTGCGGACGTGCTCCCAGATAAACGCCCTCGCCTCGGGATGCGTCACATCCAACAGATAAGGATGAACATCCATGCCAATCCGGTCGCTGTCCGTAAAGGACATGCAAGGCGCCAGTCCTCGATCCGAGCGCACCAGCAGGCCCCGTCGTTTCAATTCGGCAAAGTTTTCGCTGTCGGGACTGACGGTCGGCCAGATCGAAACCATCAGCTTGATGCCCATCTCTTCGAGTTCCGCGACCATCGCCTTCGGATCCGGCCAGCAGGCCGGATCGAACCGCCAATCCCCCATTTTCGACCAGTTGAAATAATCGATCACAATCACCGACATCGGCAGGCCGCGGCGCTTATGCTCCCGGGCCACCGACAGCAGCTCCTCCTGTGTTTTATAGCGCAGCTTGCACTGCCAGAACCCGGAGGCCCATTGCGGCATCACGGGCGGATGCCCGGTCAAACCGGCATACCGCTCCATGATATCCGCATGGGAATCGCCGGTGGTCACCACATAGTCCACCAGCCGCGTGGCTTTCGCCACCCAGCGCGTTTTGGTGCGCCCCAGTTCCACCCTGCCAATGCCGGGATTGTTCCAGAGCAGACCGTAGCCCCGGCTGGAAACCAGCCAGGGGATATTGATTTCGGCATTGCGCTGGCAGAGCTCGAGCACGCATCCCTTCTGATCCAGCAGCCCGTGGCGATGCTGCCCGAGCCCGTAGATTCGCTCTCCTTCATAAGCGCAGAACGAAACCTCGCAGCCCCACAGATCCCCGCCCTCCGCCTTGAATTCATGCGGCGCGGGGAAATTGGCGACGACAGGAATCTCCTCAAGCAGCACCTCCCCGGTGGCCGACTTCAAAAACCGCACCCGGCCGTCGTTGTCCACGGTCGCCGTCAGCTTGCCGTTGGTCAACACCGCCAAACGATCATCCATCTTTACAATGGCGTGATCCGGGTCAGGCGGCAACAACGCCCACGGCAAATCCGGCATCTCCGCATTCATGGTCGCGCGCACCCGGACCGCATCCGGCCCCCAGGGTTCCACCCACAGGGTTTGATGATTCAGCTGCCAAACGATCCGGCGGTCTTCAATCCTATTGTTTGTTTGCATACTGCTATTTTATCCTCAGTTATTTATTGTGATCACTCCGTCGGATCGGTGGACGATTACGGGCGACGATTACAGAGGACGGTGCGTTCTCTCCTCGTTGTCCGCAATCGTCGCCCGTAATCGTGAATCGAGCAGTTTCGATTTCACTCTCGCCCTCATTGCGCTCATCGGACTTAAGCACGAGCTGGCATCCGACTCCGATAAGCAGAAGCAACGGCGCCAACAACGGAATGCCAAAAAGGTCATTTTAGATCGGAG
The DNA here is from genome assembly GCA_964584205.1 of uncultured Verrucomicrobiota bacterium. Classification (GTDB taxonomy): domain Bacteria; phylum Verrucomicrobiota; class Kiritimatiellia; order CAIKKV01; family CAITUY01; genus JAABPW01. The sequence continues at coordinate 22,228 of CAZOZF010000011.1, read as the reverse complement.
AGTTTTCTGAAGGGATAAGTTCCCAGTGGCCGCCTTTGGCGGAGCCAACTCGACGCAAGGCTCCGCACTCCTGAAGCATTTTCAAATAACGCTCTATCGTACGAGTCGTTACCCCGATTTTTTTCGCCATTTCAGCAATCGTTACTTGACGGTTATCTCGGATAGCTAGCAAAATTTTCTCCGACATTTTCTCCGACATTTTCTCCGACATTTTCTCCGACTCTGTCCCGATTCCCGATCGCTTCTTGATCGGGGGATGCATTGCCGGATACTCGCCAAATTCTGGCACTTTGATGACGATTCTGAACACGTCTCCCTCAATCAATTCCGGTTCGGCACCCCCGTAGGCCCGGCTGTACTTCATCATTTTGCGCATCCCTGAACCAAGTTCGTCGGCGCGGCCGATCTGCCGGAAAAACTTGGCAATCACGGGGTTTTTGGGAAACGGCGTGAAGGTTTCGGGATCGAGCCGTCCAAAACCGTGCGGACGGCTGCTGTTCTCGGTCCGGACTTGTCCATGTTCGATAATCAGCTTGGCAGGGAAGGCATTGGTGTATTCCCGGTGAATGAGGAGATTGGATGCCACCTCTCGGAAGATCGCGTCGCGAATGCTGATACTGGTTGTACCTTCCAGATAGAACGGATCCGGCAAGTGTTTATGAATGAACGCCATGATTCGTTCGTAACTCTCCACCAAATTAACATCGACGAAATCCCGGTCGTCGTAGCGGTCCAGATTCACCTTGCGCAGAATCAGATCGGTGCGGTGATGGGGGAGCGTATTCAAGAGCGGCAATGGTTTTCCCAATAGCAGGATTCCTGCCAGGGTAATGCCACTTACGCCATTGTCCGGACTCGTCTGGTAAAGCTGGGCACTCTTGAGCAACTCCAGATCATTCAGGTCTTTCCATGGATGATCTTCCCAGCGAATGGCAGCGATTTTACGGCATTTGGCGATCAGGTCGCGGTCCAGATCATCAAGTCCCAGGTGTGTGAAGATTCTGTTTTCGCTATAGGTGGCGTGTTTGCGCTGATAAAGCTGAGCCACCTGCACAGTGTGATCCGTAATGTCCAGATCTCCGTCCTCATTGCGGTCATAGATGCGTCCGTTGCACCGGTGAACCTGCGAACTTTCCGGCACATAGATGCGGATCAGGTATTTACCGTCCACCTCCGCCTCGTCAATGGAAAGATAAGTAGGCGGCGTGAGCTTTTGCGGATTGTTGATGGCGGTGACGAAGTCCTTCCGCACCTGCGTAACCGATGCCGGGTCGACACCTTGAACAGTGCCGTCATCCTGAACACCCAGCAGGATGGTTCCACCATGCCGGTTCAGAAAGGCGCACACCGTCTCATACACCGACTTAGGCAGCTGATCGCGACAAGCCTTGAATTCAAGGTCCAGCCCCTCGCCTCTACGAATCATGTCCTGCAATTGTTTTTCCGACATAGCGTATCCTTATGACCGGTTATCCGGGAAATAAGACAAAAGCCCATGACTTCCATGGGGAGCATCGACATCCAACCGATCGGACAGTTTTACGATCAGTGTTACGGGTTCCATAAGACGCACCATACGAGGCCATTTGCCGGATGTCAACCGGCGGGAGGTCGCGGAGGGAGGGACACCGAAAGGCCAGGCGCCCCCAATCCTTTGTAAATTTCGAATTTAATTTGATTAATTCCGCGGAGTTTTCAGTTTTGCGTTCAGAAAATCCAGAAGCGACTTGTATCTGGCCTCTGTGGCGCCGGGATGCCTGAACTCGCATTCGACGCCGGTACTCCGGCATTTTTCCGTAAATTCCACCCCGAAATTGGATCCGTGCGGCCCGCTCTTCTGCTCCTGGCCCAAGACCGGAATATCGCCATATTGGAGGAAAATCGGAGGATCACCGGCGGAAATCAACGCATAGGGTGAGTATTCGGCAATCCATGGAAGGATTTTTTCCCGACCGGCCAGGAACTCCTCAAAATTGCGGAAACCAAAGGCATGCCCGCCATAGAGGATATTGGGCATCCACGCTTTCATCTGCTGCGGATCGAGCGAAGTCTGCGCCCCGAGACCAGCGGCAGCACAAGGGCGCGACGACTCCCGCGCAACCGGATCCGCGCTGTCGGGGTCGGCCAGATCATCGTGCAACGCCAGCCAGAGGGCCGAGCAGCCGCCCGCGGAGTTCCCCACCGCCGCGATGCGCGTCTTGTCGATATTCCACTCGGAGGCTTTGCTGCAAACGAATTGCAGCGCCCGCGCCGCATCCCGCAACGGCCCCTTCACCGGCGGCACCAGGCCGTCCGCCGTCGCCTCGGGAATGAAGCGATATCCGATCGAGACCACCGAAATCCCGGCGTTGAGGCATTGCTCCAGGTTGGCAATGCGCGTCTTTTTATCGCCGCTCAACCAACTGCCGCCGTGGATAAAAAACATGACCGGGGCCGGTTGCGTGGAGACAGCCTGATAAAAGTCGAGTACCTGTTTCAGGTGCGTGCCGTAGGGCACATCCGCCAACGTCGGATCCACGGCACGAGCGGACAACGAAAGCAGGAGAAACGCGGAAATGAATAGAAGAATCTGTTTTCTCATCCTCGTTGTCCTTTCAACTCCATGAGTTTTCCGGTCCTCGTTTCACTGCTCATGCGCTTCTCCCTTAACTCTTCAGGAACCGGTCCGTAAGCGTGCGATGCCACTGGACATCCTTCCAGTTGGCGAACTGCGGCTGCACGTAATTGTGCGGGGTCCAGCCCCACATGCCGTAGTCGATCGCGTCTTCGACGGTCCATGCGGCCCACTCGAGCAGCCAGCCCCAGTCGAGATCGGGCGAATCGAAGTAAAACCAGGAGGCCCATGATTCGGTGGTGGTCAGCGGCGCGCCTCGCTGCCGCGACCAGGATGCGAACTGAGCGAGCTTGTGGCGCTGGCGGGCACGCAGCATCGGGGCGATCGCCCGCTGCGTCGCGGCGCAGCGCTCGGAGAACTCCGCATACCACGCGTCATTCGTGAAGAGCCCCTCCTTGATTAACTCGGCAAAGCGCGTGCGCTCGCCCCAGCGCGGATCGGCATCAGCGTAGAAGTGCACGTCGAGGCAGTCGAGCTCAAGGGGGATCTCGAGCCAGCGCAGATCGCCATGGATCGAGCAGGTGAAGCGCAGCTCGGGAAACTCGCGACGCAACAGGCGCAAGGCGCCGTTTAACTCGGCGGCAACAAAATCGATCTGCGCGGGGGAAAGGGCCGGCGTTTCCCACCCGGCGCCGGTCTCGGCCTTCAATCGTTCCTGGAAGCCGGGAAAGAAGAAGGGGACCTCGTTGGCCAGATCCACATAGACAAGCCGCTCGAAGCCGAAGCGCCGGCGCCACTCCCGAAGCAGCGCGCACCACATCTCGGCCCCCTCCTCGTGGCTGCGCGGCAGGCGCAGCACGGGCGGCCCCGACTGGGCAAGGAACGGCGGCTCGTTGCAGAACCACCAGGCGCTCAGCGTATAGTGGAGGCATGGCCGCGCGAGCAGCTTTTCCATGAACTCAATCATCCACTCACCGACCGGACCTTCCACGGCGCCGTTCCAGCCCCAGGGCATATGCGGCTGCTTGGGGTCGGGCCATTTCAATACCCGCTCGGGCCGGGCGAGATCGACCCACTGCGGCATCGGATCGAGCCGCACGGTGTTATAGCCGCGCTCCACGGTTTCATCCAGCACGCGGTCATAGTCGGCGAAGCTCCCGCCGGGCCCGTGCCGCAAGACAAACGCCTGATCCCACATCGCCATCGTCAGGCGCCGGGGGGCGAGTTGCTCGCGCATATCGAAGTTTTTAGTTGCAAAGGCCGGCCCCACGATCCGCCGATCCGTTGCAAGTTGAACGGGAAAATCCATTACAGTCTCCTTTGACATCGCAACTTTCTTTCGCCTGCAATTATCTGATCTTGAACACGGAGCCTCTCGGGCTATAGGGGCCCAGAATGCCATCCGTCTCAATCTCCTGCGCATCGGGAAGACTGTTCTGATTTAAGTCACCCAGCAGCCCCATACCCTGCATGCTCCGCCAGACCTTTACCGTATCCAGATAGGTCGTGCCCCCATGGCCGCCATCGAGACTGAACCCGTGGCATTCCGATACCGTATTGGAAATAAACGGGACTTGCGCCCGTAGCAACTGGTCATTCAGGAACACCGCCGCCGTATGATTGGAAAAGTTCTGATAAACGGTTATCCGCAACCATTCCCCCGTCGATACCATATCCACTTCCGCGTTCTGCGCGTTGTTACTGCACACATCCCAGCCCGGCAAAGTCGGGTTATACAGCGTCAGATACCCGTTCGTCCCGACAAAGAGCTGAACCGTAAGATTGCTGTTTACCAGCGGTTGGGTATCAGGCTCCATGAGTGCGGCCGCCTTGACATACACTTCAGTCCACACACTTGTATGGCCAGCCTCCACCGTGTTGGACACAACCATGTACGCCGGCATCAGAACCGATTGATTCCCCACCGTCCCCTGGACCTCCGCACCGGTAGCCGAGGCCGACCAACCGAGCAAGCCGAGGGATCCCAGATCGGTGTTCACAGGATAGGTTTCAAACCCATCCGTGTAATCCAAAACCACAGGCACCAGCGTCGTCTGCCAATTCTGGTCCAGAGTAAAGGTACCCGTCCGCGTCGCCCCCGCAATCGTAACCGACCCGTTGACCACCTGCACCGAACCACCCGATTCAATGGTCAAATCCCCGAAATTCACGTCGCTGTCGCTGATTGTCAGCAAGCCGCCGTCGGCAATCGTCACTTGGCCCGTCACGGTGATAAGTCCGACGCTGCTGACCGTTCCGGTCACCACCGTCATCGTCCCATTCACCGTCAGGTTCGTGTCGTTGGCGCTGCCCGTCATGTTCGACCCCACCAGAATCACCTCGCTCGACAACACCAGCGACTCGTTGTAGACACCGTTGCTGATAACCAGATGGTCGCCCAGATGGCCTCCCGCGTAGGCCGCCGCCAGCGCGTCCGTAATCGTGGAGTGATCCCCGGGAACGAAGCGGACGCCGGTGTAGACAAACCAAGCCGTTACCACGCGGTCGTTCGAGATGGCGGAATCCACGTACGTTCCCATCCTGGTCCCAACGCCCGTGAGCGAGGCGGATCCATCCATGCCGTTATTCGTCACGGCACCCACACCATAAGCCTCATTCGCGGTCAGGATGTAGGTCATGTTCGACCCCGGCGCCACCGTAAAGGGAGCGCCAAACGGGCTGATGGTGCCGTTCCCTGCCGATGAAACCGTGTTGGTCAACCGCCGCCAGGTCGTGACATCCCCGTAGGTCTGTATTTCCAGCGCGTCGGCCATTTCATCCATGTCCTGATCACCCTCCAGCCCCATCCCCTGCATGCTCCGCCACACCTTTACCGTATCCAGATAGTTCGTTCCCCCGTCGCCTCCCTCGAGACTGAACCCATGGCATTCCGATACCGTATTGGAAATAAACGGGACTTGCGCCCGTAGCAACTGGTCATTCAGGAACACCGCCGCCGTATGATTGGAAAAGTTCTGATAAACGGTTATCCGCAACCATTCCCCCGTCGATACCATATCCACTTCCGCGTTCTGCGCGTTGTTACTGCACACATCCCAGCCCGGCAAAGTCGGGTTATACAGCGTCAGATACCCGTTCGTCCCGACAAAGAGCTGAACCGTAAGATTGCTGTTTACCAGCGGTTGGGTATCAGGCTCCATGAGTGCGGCCGCCTTGACATACACTTCAGTCCACACACTTGTATGGCCAGCCTCCACCGTGTTGGACACAACCATGTACGCCGGCATCAGAACCGATTGATTCCCCACCGTCCCCTGGACCTCCGCACCGGTAGCCGAGGCCGACCAACCGAGCAAGCCGAGGGATCCCAGATCGGTGTTCACAGGATAGGTTTCAAACCCATCCGTGTAATCCAAAACCACAGGCACCAGCGTCGTCTGCCAATTCTGGTCCAGAGTAAAGGTACCCGTCCGCGTCGCCCCCGCAATCGTAACCGACCCGTTGACCACCTGCACCGAACCACCCGCTCCCACGGTCAAACCTCCGAAATTCACGGCGCTGTCGCTGATTGTCAACAGACCCCCGTCGGCAATCGTCACTTGGCCTGTCACGGTGATAAGTCCAACACTGCTGACCGTGCCGGTCACCACCATCATCGTCCCATTCACCGTCAGGTTCGTGTCGTTGGCGCTGGCTGTCATGTTCGTCCCTACCAAAATGACCCCGTTCGACAACACCAGCGACTCGTTATAAACACCGTTGCTGACCACCAAATGGTCGCCCGCGTAGGCCGCCGCCAGCGCGTCCGTAATCGTGGAGTGATCCCCGGGAACGAAGCGGACGCCGGTGTAGACAAACCAAGCCGTTACCACGCGGTCGTTCGAGATGGCGGAATCCACGTACGTTCCCATCCTGGTCCCAACGCCCGTGAGCGAGGCGGATCCATCCATGCCGTTATTCGTCACGGCACCCACACCATAAGCCTCATTCGCGGTCAGGATGTAGGTCATGTTCGACCCCGGCGCCACCGTAAAGGAAGCGCCAGACGGGCTGATGGTGCCGTTCCCTGCCGTTGAAACCGTGTTGGTCCACCACCGCCGGGTGGTGACATCCCCGTAGGTCTGTATTTCCAGCGCGTCGGCCATTAGATCCATATCCAGATCCACGTTCGTCAAGAAGGGTGGTACGGCATTGCTGACGTAGGCATTATCCAGCAGGGCGTTCGTCTGTCCGCCGCTGTCGAGCTGGAAGGCACCGTAATCGTCAAGGTTCGTCATAAAGGCGAGCGAGGCCTTCATCAGGTGTCCGTCCAGAAACAACGCCGCCGTGTGGTTGCTGAAATTGTGCATCACACTGATCCGTGCCCAATCAGAGGCGGCCAGCGTCATGTTGGTTCCCCACACGTCGTTGGTGTACGAAACCCAGTTCGTCACCGCCGGGTCATACGCCGCCAGGTGCCCGCCCGTGTCCACCCCCACCATGACCGTGGAGTTGGACGAAGCTAGCGGCGCCGTCGTCAGATCCAGCCGCTGATCCTGCTGGATACAGGTCTCGGTCCAGATGCGGGGATAGGTGGCCCCCAACTGGTTGACCGTATTGGACACCACGGCGTCCGGCGGCACATAGGCGGAGTTTCCAGCCCCCCCCGAATAGTCGATATTCGTCACAATGGCGCCGTCCGCACCCCCCCACCCGTTCGCGAGGACGTTGACGTTGGAACCCACGGAGTAAGAGTCGAAATTATCCACCAGAAAGGCGGCCTGCAGTTGCGAGGCGCCAGCGAGCAAGACTGTCAGCAGCATCAAGCAACCGCCCGGATCGCTTTGTCCAAAGGGTCTATTTATCGTCTTCACGCCGCACCCCCCATTACAATCGGGCATTTAGTAGAAATTCAGGATGAAACCGGTGGGAACAACCAGTTTAACCTCATTCCCGGATCGAACGGCACGCATATTGGGTTTGAGGCCTGAACCGGTGACGATCCAGCCAGTCAAGTCTGTGGCGCCCGTCATCGAAGTCCCGGAAAACAGCACGCGGGACGAGGGCAACGCGCCGGAACCGGTGACGGTCACCGTGGCATTGGTCGGCACGCTGACGGCGCCATTCACCGTGACAAGATTCCCGCTGCCCCCGCTGTAATTCCACACGAGCTTCGCCCCCTCCGCCAGCGTGAGGTTGGTCGCCGTGAGGGTTCCAACCGCACTCGTGTCGCCCGCCGAGAGGGTGGCATTGCTGTTGATCGTCACCGTGCCCACGCTTCCAACGCCGCACAGCACCGCGCTGGAGGCAACGGTGATGGCCGAATTCGTCGTTGCCCCGTTCACCACCAGCGTCCCGCTATTCACCGTCGTCGCGCCGGTATAGGTATTCGTAGCGGCCAGCGTCAACGTCCCCGCGCCGGTCTTGGTCAGTGCGCTGCTGTTGGTGATCGCGCCCACCATCGTCAAATTGCCGTTACTGGTATCGAAGCTGGCGCTGTTTTTCAAATTGATGGTGTTGGTCAGCGTGCCGCCGCCGCTGGCACCGGCCAGCCCGCCGCCTGCCAGGGTCACCAGGTTGGTGCTCAACGCCAAGTTACCACCCACCGCGATGACGCCATTACTGATCGTGGTCGTGCCGCTGAACGTGTTCGCGCCGGTGAGCGTCCACGTCCCCGCATCAGCTTTGACGAGCGCAATCGCGCCCGTCGGCGAATTATCCTGAATGATACCCTGGATCACGCCATTGTTTGCACCGCCAAGGGTCAGCGTCCGGGCTCCGCCGACAGACAAGAGCGTATCGTTAAAGGTGGCTCTCGTGAACGAGAGTGTACCGCTCCCGTTATTATCAATGCGGGAACCCGAATTCTGAGTGCCGCTATCGATGCCAAGCAGGATCTTGCGATCCGTGGATGTGGCCGCACCCGTGTATTCAAGCGTTGTATCAACAGTGCCAGCGCCTATCCATATAACTGAACCTTTGCCGGCCGAGCTGGCTACATTTGTGTTGGCCAGCGTGTTCATGACCGTCGTTCCGCCGTTAAGCTTCATGTCACCTGTGAACGTGTTCAATCCGGATAATTTAACCTTACCCGAATTGTCGGAGTTTCCGGTGGTCGTCAATACTTTGCCCCCGGCATCCTCACTGATGACACCACTGACCTCGATGCTATGATTTTTAGCCGCCGTAATTACGCGGGTCCCACCTTTTATCTGCATATCCAGCGCGATCGTATCTGTCAGCGACCCGGAATTAACCTGAGTACTCTGAATATTTCCGCCCAGTAGCAGTTTATTACCGGACAGGGTGAATTGGCCAGTTTTACCCGAGGTGTTATCATTGGCGAAAGTGACACCCGTATTGTTTGCCGAAATACCTAAACCCGCCAGAAAGCTGGTGTAGTCATTATTCATGCTGAGCTGACTGGTTCCGCCAAAAACAAGGGCGTTTGTGACACCTGCGGCGGTGCTGGGAGCGGTACCGCCCCAGTTTCCACCCGTGGTCCAGTTGCCGTCCGCACCTCCTCCATTCCACGTGTTGGTTGTGACCGCCGCCTGCGCCCTGCTCGCCATGCCCATCCAAAATACAACGGCGACAAGGATCATTACGGATGTTCTGACTTTCATGCTCATGTCGATCTCCTTATTTTGTTTTCTCCTGCTCAACGCTTATTGATGTTCGCTCAAAGCCACACTCGCGCGCTCGATCAGCTTCACGGGGCAGATCGTCTTAAAGCCGGGCTTCTGGGGCGAAGTGGGCTCGGAGCGCGCGATCAAAAGGTCAACCGCCATACGTCCTACTTCGTAAAATTCGGGAGAAACGCTGGTCAGTGGCGGCGTCAACTGCTCACAGACCGGCTCGTTATCGAAACTGACCAGACTTATCTGCTCGGGGATGCGGATGCCTGCTACCAGAGCGGCATGGTAAAACTTGATGGCAAGGTGATCGTTATAGAGGACAAAGGCGCTCGGCCGCACAGCCTGCTCAAGCCAGCGGGCGAGGACCGGCTCACAATCCAGCCGCTCCTCATCATTGTCGCGCTCGAGCAGATGAATATCTTCTTCAGAAACGGCGAGCCCGTAGGCGTCACAGGCCTCGCGAAACTCGCGTAGACGCTCGCGGACTCGCGACTGAAGACACGGCGCGGGTGGCGGGCGGTGACCGACAAACCCGATGCGCCTGTGCCCCTTGGCGAGCAAATGACCGAGCGCCTGCATCATGCCGGCATCATAATCGGGAATAACGGCGTTACCGAGGTAATCGCCATGCTCCTCGGGATTTACGGTGACGACCGGAGTGACCCCGGCAAGCTCGCGGACCTGTTCCGTAACATTCTCGGCGCTCATGAGCAGCATTCCGCGCAGTTGCGCCCCAAAGAGGTATGAGCGCAACTCCTGATTAGGGGTAACGATTTGAAGCTTTAACCCGAGCTCAACCACCCGTGACTGAACACCACAGAGCAGCGCGCTTTGGAAAAAGTACTTGGCGGAGGCCGGATCGTTGACGAGCAAAACCGTATCCCCGATCTTCGCCTGTCTGCCGGAATCGGGTGCGTTCCTGAAGAGTTCGAATATCCGCTTTTTTGTCTCTGCTGAGGCGCGGTTCGTCTCGGGATCGTTGATCACGCTCGAGATAATGGAACGTGAAATGCCCAGCTCATCGGCAACGATCTGTTGCGTAAGCTTCCCGTTCCCCTTTTGGAACGTCCTCGACATGGTTTGAACCGCCATAATAAGCACCCATTAAAAAATCAGTGACATTGTCACCTAACACCGTCACTATACATCCAAGTACGGTTTGTAACAAGATATTTTATCTTTTTTATTATTGGAATTGGATGTTCAGCCCGACAAACAGATCGATGAGATCGGCCCATTCCGCATCCGGGTCTGCCGAGATCCTTGAGATGATCGATTCAAGCCAAGCCCACAGTTCCGGGTCATTGCCCAGCTCGCACGAATGGCCCCAGAAATAAAAAACTCGGCCTTTTCGTTTGGCATCTTCATACCGCTTCCAAAAGTCCGCGGCCGCCCAATGTGTGCTCGGATGTAAAATCAACGGTTTGTTCAGCGGCAGAGGCGCGTCGGCGCGCCGTGTGGTGCGGGCATAGACATAACCGGCCTTGCGCAGATCTTCTATCACAGCCGGGTTGTAGGCGCCGCCGGGATAGACATAACCGCAGACCGACTGACCGAAATCATCGCGGATCCTGTTTTTCATTTCCTCCAGGATGGCCAGCCGCTTGGCAGAATCCTCCGGGATGTCACCCTGCGGGACAAAGCAGTGCGCCGCCACCTTGAATCCTTTGTAGATGGCGGGCATCTCGCTGGTGGTCAGCCGCTCAACGGGAAAACCGCCCTCGCCGGGGGCCCTGTTGGGAAACGAAAACAACACGCGTTCCCCCTCTTTGATCTTTCGGACGTGAAATGTCTGGCGGGTTTCCCGGGGAATGATATTAAAAGTCGCTTTGGCCTGGTATTTCCTCAGCAACTCCGTCAGCGGGATATCGGTCGATAGACTGTCATCCCAGCACTGCACCACCTTCAGCTTGGGCTTGGGGCTGGTTGGGATCGCCCCTGCTTCGGCAGCCGCATGGAGCCCTGCTGCCGAGGCCAGCAACAGCGAAATGAGGAGGATCATGTGTTTCATGTTTTATTGTTGCTCGGTTCTCTTCTGATTCTGTTGTTTCGCGAAGTAATCGTTCCAGTCGTCGGTCCGGAAGGGTGATGCCGGCAGACCCGCGCTGTTTTGGAGGTTGCACTTGGGATCGTCCTCCCAGGCATACCGGACCGCCACGGGCGTTTTGACCTCGGGGCTGGATACCAAAACCTTATCCCCCTCGATCCGGGCTGTGCCAGCCTTCCATTTCCGGTCCGCGCCGGCAATCAGGAATCCCGTCAGGTCGCCGCCGTTGGCCTGCAACCCTCCGTCGGCATGTGCAAAGACTATCGCGACGGTATCGTCCTGTATCTCGTGGCGTGCCGGCAACGGGCCGCTCGCCGCGGCGACCTTCATTCCATAGACCTTGCCGAGCGCCCAAAGTCCCAGCCGCCGGGCCACTTCCTGTTTGTTTTTCGGATGCACGTCCTTGGATTCGCCCACGTCAATGGCGATGGCCATGCCGGTTTGGGGAATCGCGAGCGCCTGCAATTGGGCTTCCCGCAACAGCGGCCAACCGGCGCCTCTCCGGCAATTGGGCAGTTGCACCCAGGCAAAAGGCAGTTCCTCGCCCCACCGGCAGCGCCAGTCCCCGATGAGCAGTTCCATCTGCCGGCGATACAGCAACGCCTGACGGACCTCGAACGAGTTGGCTTCGCCCTGATACCAGATCACGCCGCGCAGGCCATACGGGATGAGTGGAGCAATCATCCCGTTGAAAAAGTAGCCGGGAATGTAATGGGGCGCCCTCGCCCCGGCCGGGGGTTGCGGCTGTTTGGGAGCAAGCTCACCGGCAGCGCGGGCTTTTGCTGACGCCTGCCGCCATTGGGTAAACTGCTTTTCGTAGGCTTCCCATTCCGGAAGTTTTTCCGCCCACTCGGCGGCCATTTCCCGCAATTCCGGGACGCCCGCCTGCGCTTCCGCGCTAGTCCAGGTCTCGATTGACGTGCCGCCACAGGAGACGTTGATAATCCCGACCGGGACGTTGAGTCGTCTCCTCAATTCCCTTGCGAAAAAGTAGGCGACGGCGGAGTCTTCATGCCTGACCAACATCTTGCCGTTGCATGGATGCCACTGGCCCTGCGCCGGGACGAGTGCTGGTTTCTCCAGGCCACGCTTCGGCAGGAGTGTAAACTGCCGCACCAGCGGGTCGGTGGCGGAGGCGAGCTCCGCCGTGTTGTTCAAAACCCCGTTCCGAAATGACCACGCCATGTTGGACTGGCCGGAAGCCAGCCAGACTTCGCCCACCACCACGTCGGCGATCCGAGTGGTGAGTTCCGGGTTGTGCGTCGTCACAATCATGTCGCGGGACTCGTCGCTTGCCGGCATCGGATCGAGCTTGACCATCCACTTGCCGTCCGGACCGGCAACGACGGTCTTCTTCTGCGGGCTGAATTCCACCGTGACGGTTTCTCCTGCCCGGGTCCAACCCCAAACCGGCACGGCCTTGTCCCGTTGCAACACCATGTGTTCGGTGAACACACCGGATATCAGCGGCAACGCCGGCGCTTCCGCCCCGGCAACGGCGTTGCCCAGACCCGCCAGCATGGCCATGAAGGCAGCGAAACCGAGGCCGGTCATTCCAAGAAATGCTCCGGCACATGCCCGCCGCCTGCCGCCATTAATAGTCAATGTATGCATCACAGATCTCCTGATACGGGCAACGCCGCTTTCCATCCGGACTCCAGCGCAGCGCGCAGGGTTCGCACGGTTTCCTCATGGGCGGGATCGACTGCCAGATTTCTGTCTTCTGCCGGATCAGTCCGGTGATCGTAGAGCTCCATCCGGCCGCCCGGGTGAACGATCAGCCGGAAGTGATCCGTGCGGATCGTGCGGGAGCCGTTCAACAGATGGCTGAAGGCCGCGGTTTTCCAGGCGCGGTCTGGCTGACGCATGAGCGGAACAAAACTTGTTCCCTCCAGGTGGGCGGGGAGCGGCAAGGCACAAAGTTCGGCCAGGGTCGGATAAATATCCACCAGCTCAACCAGCGCCTGGGTGCGAACCCCTTTCGGCATCCCAGGGGCGGAGATCATCATCGCCACCCGGGCGCTGGTTTCATAATTGGTGTTCTTGCCCCACAGTCCGTGCTCGCTCAAACTCCAGCCGTTATCGCCCCAAAGAACAACGATGGTATTGCCATCCAGCTTGAGCCGCTTGAGCTCATCGAGAACCCTGCCGATCTGGGCATCCACAAAACTGACGCAGGCATAGTAGCCGTGAATCATTTCTTTGGCCTTGGCCTCGGACATGGGCCCCTCGTCCGGAATATCGCTGTAAAGGCGGATTTCCTCCCAGTTGTAGCGCTTAATCCCGTCGTTGACCGGTGCCGCGTTGGCCGGCAGCGACAGTTTCGATCGATCGTAAAGATCCCAGTATTTTTTCGGTGCCACAAACGGCAGATGCGGACGGTAAAAGCCAGCGGCCAGAAAAAAGGGTTCGCCGGTTTTTTTGGCGCGTTGCAGTTCCTCGATCGCACGCCGGGCAACGATGGCATCCGGGTGAACCTCATCGACCGTATCCGAAATCTCACAGGAAGGCGGCAACGGGCGGATACTCTTGTCCGTAAATGCCTGGAAATAGTTCTTCACCAGCAGCAGCGGATTTCCCTGATGCTGATAGCCCGAGCAATAACCATCAGCGGCATACTGGGTGCCGCCCGCCGGTTCCGGTTCGGTAAAGGTATCCGTGTAACGCCTCACCCAGCCGGACGGATCATCATAATTAGCATGATAAACTTTTCCGGCAGACACCGTCCGGTATCCGTGATTCCGGAAAAGCTGCGGCAAGGTCGCTGACTCCGGCTGAACCACATGCAGGACCTGGCCGGAGTTTCCGATGCTTTCCGGCCGGTATCCCGACAACACGCTGGCACGGGAGGGCATGCAGATGGAGAGCTGGCAGTAGGCCCGGTTGAACAACAGTCCATTGGCCGCGAGCCGGTCCAGATTGGGCGTTTTGATATCCGCTACCCCGTAACAGCCGAGTTCCGGGCGCAAATCATCGACGGCAATAAACAAAACATTCAGCCTGGGCTGTTCCCGAATATCCGCGGCCTGAGCCGCACAGACCGCAGCCAACAGCAATCCTGAGAGAATGAGCTTTTTCATATTGTTTTTTCCTTTGCTACTCGATCACGACAACATCCACCAACCCCGTTCGCAGATCATCGGGAACCACGATGGTGAAACCCGCAGAGTCCTGAACAATCGAAAGTGAGCCACCCGTACGCAACAGGCGCGCCGAGGCGGGCGCCGGGATCGAGGAATCGACCCTGATCGCCCCGCCGCTTCCGGGAATAAGATGCAGATACCGGCTCCGGCCGCGCACGGTCATCGGCACATTGGCCGGATTCGGCTCCGGCTCGCCGTCGGCGCCGATGACCGATTCCTTGGAGTGCGCCATCCAATCCGCGACCTCGCTCAGCCGTTCGTACGCCGACTGCGGCAGATCGCCGTCCGGACCGGGGCCAATATTGATCAATAAATTTCCGCCCCACGCACGCAGCTTACAGAGATGCTCCAGCATCCAGGCGGCTGACTTGAATTTTTCGGTGGCCAAATACCCCCACACATCGACGAAGCCGCCGTTGGTCATGGGAATATCGCAGGCCTGCCAGCAGTGGCAGGCCTCAAACCATTCGCTCCGCGGACGCTCCTTGGGCAGCTTGCATTCGGTGTCGTTGTAATCGCCGATGCAGGCCCGGTTGTTGATAACGATGTGCGGCTGAACGGCCCGCGCCTTATCACGCAGTTCGTTGTCGAACCCGCCGCCATCGAACCAGAGCAGATCGATCCGCCCGTAGCGCGTGAGCAGCTCCATCGTCCGCCCGTGCCAGTTTTCGCGCAGCCTGGCCGCCAGCTCGGGAGTCCGTTTTTTCAGCCGGACCTGTTCGTGCCTTGCGTTGAGCCCGAACTCGGCGTTCAGATCGCCGTTCATCGAGCTCTCCGGGCAAAAGCCGAAACCGCGGTATTCCCGTTCGGCATGCCAGTCGGGCGGCGAGAGATAGAGGCCCACCTTCAATCCATGCTTGCGGCAGGCCTCCACATAGGGTCTGACCAGGTCGCGTCCGCCCAGATGGGTATGGGTGCCGATCCCGCTGTATTTCGAGGGCCAGAGGGTGTACCCGTCATGATGCATCACGACCAGCACGGCATATTGAAACCCGGCCGCAGCGGCCGCTTTAATCCACTTGTCCGGATCGTAGTGTTGCGGATCAAAGCGCCCGGCCAGCTTCCAGTATTCCTCCGGGGTCACCTTGTTTCCCGGCGCGCCGGCGGCGTCCCAGGTCGTATTGGCAATCATCCCCCAGGAGAGCTCGAGATTCCCGTGAATCGAGGCGATGCCCCAGGTGAGAAACAGCCCCAACCCGGCCTCGGGAAACCACTGGGCTTCCGGATGACGTGTCGGAACCGCCACATTGTCCAGGCTCAGTCCCAGCACCGCATGCTGGCCCTCGGCATTACTGATCTTCTCTTCATTTACTTCAGTTGTCATATTCGCTTTTCCAAAGATGTTAATGTTTGGGCAAAACAGCCGGACTGCCTTCGCGGCCGATCATGGGACCTCCTGATGACTCGGCATCCTGAGGCCTCATCATCCCCTCATCCGGCAGCTCCACATCGCCTTTTAAGAGCGGATCATTCGTCCGCTCCATCCAGCGCTGCAAGCGTTCCCGCATTTCATTGAGCACACTGGTGATGCGGTAAGCGCGGCCAGCGGAACGAGAAAAGCCGCCGTTATCAGATTCAATCGATTTATCACAGGTCTGTCTCCTGCTTGGTTTGTTCGCCGTTTCTTCCGCTGCCCCACCAGGGGCCCCAGCCTTCTCTGGGCTCGGGCTCCCAGTCCGGACGCAGCATCTCCACCGCATATCCCTCGAAATTCTGCTTTCTTCTCTCAAAGCCGTCATTCCGAGCCTTCGCCATTTCCGGTTTCCAGCGGGGATCCGGACCGGGAATCTTCGCGCCAACATCCGCGAGCCAGCGGTCCAGCCGTGATCGCAACTCCTTGGCCTTTTCAGGATTTTTGGCCGCCAGATCGTTCTGCTCGCCGACATCCTCCGCCAGGTTATACAGCGCGTCGCGGCCATCCTCCCAGTAATGAATCAGCTTCCAGTCACCCGAACGCATCCAGGAGGAAGGGCCTCTGCCATGGGGCGCATAATGGGGATAATGCCAGAACAAATCGCGTTCCTCGATGGTGCCGCCCTTCAGTAACGGAGCCAGGCTGACTCCGTCCAGATGCTGTTCCGGCTTTAAGGGAAGCCCGGCCAGCTCCAGCAGGGTGGGATAAAAATCGGTGCCGATCACCGGCGTCGCGTTGATACTGCCCGGCTTGGTGATGCCCGGCGCCTGAATGAAAAACGGCACGCGGATTCCCCCTTCAAAATTCGATCCCTTGCCGCCGCGAAACGGCAGAACCGAGGTATAGGATAGCCCTTTGGCGATGGAAACCCCGCCATTGTCCGAAGTGAAAACCACGATCGTATTTTTATCCAGCCCCAGCTCTTTGAGCTTATTGAGCACGATGCCCACCGAGTCGTCCATCTCCTCGACGAGCCCGGCATAGACAGGATGATCCTGAACCATCCTGCAAAGAAAGCCGTCATCCTCTTTGTGCCGTTCGCGCTCCAACGGCCCCATCTTCGCGGCCTTGTCGCGGTACTTCTGCCATTTTGCCTTCGTCGTCTGAATCGGCGTATGAACGGCATACAGCGAAAGATAGGCAAAGAAACGCTGAGCCTTGTGCTGCTCGATAAACGCGGCTGTCTCGCGGCCGAGGCGCAGGTTCAGCGATTCGCCGGCCGGGCCGTCTTCCAGCCGGGGATTTATGTAAGGCGCGTAGAAATTGGCCGGCTGGCCCTGCCTGTAGCCGCCCTTGTTGATATCGAATCCGTGATGCTCGGGATACTCAGACGACTGGTTATTTCCCAAATGCCACTTGCCGGCAAGGAAGGTGGTGTAGCCGGCCGCCTTGAAGGCCTCGGCAAGACTGGTGTCGTCAAACGGAAGCGCGGCTGTGTTGGGAGGCGGCAGCAGGGGGTGTACGATTTTGGCATTGTTTCCGGTGCCGCCGCCGATGTAATCGGTAATGCCCGAGCGCGGCGTATATTTCCCGGTCAGGATACTGTATCGGGATGGACTGCAGACCGGGGCGGACGCGTAGCCGTCGGTGAAGAGCATCCCGTTCCTGGCGATGCTGTCAATGTTCGGGGTCTCGTAAAACGTGCTGCCGGTGGCACCCAGGTCGGTCGCGCCCAGATCGTCGGCCAGGATCAATAGAACATTATATCTTGCATCCTTTTGCTTCTCCGCGACCGGCGCGCCTGCGCCCTCGGAGGCTGCGAACCCCAGGCCCGTCATCCCAAGAAATGCTCCGGCCAGTGCCAGTCGATTTACAGGACTAATTTTTGTTTTTTTCATTGTAATAACCTTTCCATTGAAGGGTGGATGATACATCAATCGACTTCGCAAATGACGCGGAAACCGACGTTATGCAAACGCCGATATGGCTGATATGGAATTCGGATCCCGGCCCGCACCCGAGTTAGACTGTCTTCCCAGGAGCCGCCACGCGTGACTTTACTCTCAGCCGAAGCCAGAGCATTGCGCCCATCATTGGCCTGATAGGGATAAGGGCGGTAGGCGGAAGTAGTCCATTCACTGACATTGCCGTAAAGATCTTTAACCCCCCAGGGATTGGCGACTGAGCTTCCGACATTGGCGGCGGCATCCCATTTGGTGTTGTATTTGCCCAACTCTTTGACGGATGCCGTTTCCGAACCAGCCCGGCAAGCCCATTCCCACTGCGCTTCACTTGGAAGGCTGAATTTCTTGCCGGTTTTCAGACTCAGCCACTGACAGAACTCGATTGCCTGAGTAAAACTGACCCGTACCACCGGCTGTTGCGGCAAATTGGCCGGATACCCCCGCGCAGTCAAATTTCTTGCCGGCATATCCTGATAACGGCTATCATGGGTGGGATCAAAGAGGCTAAAGAGTTGATTGCTGATTTCGACTTCCGCCATCCAAAACGGCTTTTCAATCTTGACGGCGTGACGCGGCTGTTCATCGAGATAACCGGCGGCATCACCCATGATGAATTCACCGGCCGGAATCAGGCAAAGGTTTAACTCCATGCCATCTTCCAGAGTCAGTTTTTTCTGGTTTTCCTTGGCGGCCGCCGCCTGCATCTTTTTGGCGGCAGCTTCATCAAACGGCCAATTCGCGAGTTTAATCTCGGGCGCGGCGGCTTTTTCGACTGCTTCCGGCATGATCGGCGTGATCTTTTCAGTAACGGCTGCGGGAATCTTTTCCGGATCGATATCGATATTGGCGTAGCGCTTGATCAAATCCTTATAGCGCACAGCCGCTTGCTCGGAACGCGGGTTCCAGGCACTCTTCCCCTGGGTTTCCCGATAGGTACCATAAAACGGGACATTTAAATCAATCCAGGTATAAAGCTTATGCCACGCTTCCTGAGTGAGCTTGACATTGTGATGCCCTTTTTTAAGCATCTGAATCAATGGACTGGTATCAGCATGCCATTCCATCGCCGTAAACATATGATAATCACTCTCGGGGCCGGGGCGGCGGACAAACGGATTGAGGGCGAGATACGACTGCGAAAACATCCCGTTCAAGCCCCGTGCAGCCTGGATTTCGCAATTGGCGAAATCGGGGATTTTTTTCCCATCACTGCGCGCTTTGCCATCATGGCAGGCGATGCAGAATTTATCCAGAACCGGCTGAATTTCACGCTCAAAACTGAAGCCGCGCGACGGTCCATAAAAGGGTTGAATTTCACTGGGACTTTGCCCGGCGGCAGTGGGGCGTTTGGTCAGCGGGGTTGAATTGTTATTTTCATGACAGCCGACGCAGGAAAGGACTTCACCCGGGCGGGCGGTCATCCAGCTGCGCATGAGTTGCAAGGCGCGCCCCTCACAATCGAGCGGCTGAATCGCAATCGGGGTATTGGCCGGAACCCGGAACATGGCGGAGCCGTCGTCGTTAACCGGGACGGTGCCGAGGATCCGTTTAACATCCCAGCCGCTTTCCTGACCCACCAGACTCCAACTGCCCATGTGGCGGTAATTGTAGGCATAAGTAAAAAGCCGCAGATTCTTGACTACGCCCCGCGGCACGCCCGAGAGTCCCGGCCCGGAATAAATGTCCTGCAGATAGATCACTCCATCTTTACGCTGCAGATCAATCCGGTCCGGAACCACCGGCGGCCGCGGCCGTTTTTGAAGCGGAATCGGCTGCATAAACGCATAACCCGACTCAAGCTGCAACGGCACCATATTATCAAATATATCGGCCAGATAAATCCCCCAGGGCGAATCCGGGTTGAGCTTGCAGGAGACCAAAAAATATTTACCCGCGCCGCGGCCACTCTCATCGGCCAATGGATAGGGATAGGCAAACTTGGGCCATGAATCATTGACCAGCTGATCCTTGATAATCGGTTCGACTTTTTTGCCATAGCCGGGAATCCGCTGAATCACGCCATCGGCCTCGTGCCGCCCCTTGGCCGGATCAAAGATCACCAATTCACCAACGCGCGAAACGCCGTGATGGCCGGAGACAATGCCAACCACCCGAGTCGGATGATGCGGGATCGGCCGGGCAAAGAAGATGGAGTTAGGCCAGTAGGAATTACTGCCGTAGAGTGCCGACTGACTCGTGCCATCGGGATTCATCGTAAACAGGAGGCGGGTGAAATAATGCGCCGTGTCGGTGTATTCCCATCTTAAGTACATGACCCGGCCGTTATGATCGACTGTCGGATACCAATTCTGATCTTGATCAAAAGTCAATTGCATGATGTTTTTGCCATCGCCATCCATGCGGTAGAGATTGCCAACCGGCGTATTCCCCAGGAGACAAGGGACCGCGATCATTGTCGCGGTCGAGACAAAGATGATCTTGCCATCGGGTAAATAACAGGCATCGCAGTTATGAACCGGATTACTCTTAATCACCGGATCTTCCATCGACTCACTGGCGGAGATTTGACGCAGATTGCGGCCATCGCTGTCGATCTCCCAGATCTGGGCAATCCCATTGGCGTCAGCCATGGTGAAGAGCATTTTACCGGCATCAAATTCCAGGTCGATATCAATAACTCCTTTTCCGGCGAAAAGAGTCGTGAGTTCTCCCGTGCTTCCAACCGGCGAAAGGGTCATGATTTCGGCATTGTTTCCCGGATTGATATTGGGGCTGAAATTGTTGGAGAGTCCGAGATTATCCGCGCCTTTGCGCCGCACCATCAGAAGTTTGTCAAAATTCAACAGCGGATTGGCCAGTAATGCCTCTTTTTGAAAGGCCAGGATTTGCTTGGCCTCGGGGATGACCGAGTCATCGCCGGATTTGAGTTTTTCGCGAATCGTGATCATCTGGGCGGCGGTTTCGGCGGCGCGAGACTTAAATTCGGCGCCCTTGGGATAATTCTGGGCAAACGTCGCGCTCAGATCGTCGATCGCCATGACCATGGCTTCGGCTTTGACCACTTCCAGCTCGGCGAGCATTTGCCGACAGCGAATGTCCTGATGATAAAGAGCGCGGATCTTAGCCAGATCGGCAACCGTTTTGGCTTCCGGAGCCAACGCCTTGGCCGTCTCTTTTAATGGAGTCTGGCAGGCGGCGGCATAACGCCAGGCGAGTTCATCAACCTGACCGGGGGTCCACTCTTTAGTCCAGATATAATCGCGTTGTTCAAAATGGAGCTGTTCTTTGGCTTCCGCCGAGGCAAAGTCGGCTTCGAGTCGAGATTGAATCCGGAGCCGCCCCTCGATCGCACTCTGGCTTTCATCAAAACGTGAATAGCCGCTGATCCAGGCGATCACTCCTTCCTGAAAGTTAGCATGCATGCTGGCTTCAAGGCGTTCGAACTTGCCGTCCAAGGTAAAGCAGAGTTCACTGCGGCTAAGACAGATTTGGCGGCGTTCCGGATTGAGCGCATCTTTGTCTTGACTGCCTTTCCAGCTCGTTGGCTTTAGCGAGAGCAGTGGCGTTTTTTTACCGGCTTTATCAATCAAAACGGCGTCAGAAAAAATAACGGCGTTCCAACCGCGCTCGAGTTCATTTGAACCGAGGTAAAGGTTTTTTAAGCCGCGGATCTGGAGTTCGATTTTTTCGCGGTAGGAGGGCATGTTCGAGGTTGGAACTTCATTACAGATCTTGATCAGTTGCCACGACTCAAAATTAGCCAGAGCCGGATCGGCGGCCTTGGCGGCGGCCAGATTAGTCGCGGCTTTGGCGGCCATTTGCAGGGTCAATGCCTCGCGTGAGAGGCGCAATGACTCTTGCCAGGAATCGGATTTCTCGTAAAACACTGGTTCGAGCCGTTCAGCGGCGGCGGCCGAATCGACCGTGACGGCTGAAAGGGCACTGATTCCGAACAGTACGGCGATCAATGATTTCTGCATGCTTTGTCCTTGGATTAAGAATTGATTAAAAAGGATAATGGCGTGGCCGTGTTTTCGACGCTAATACCGGACGGGCACCTCCCCGGTGTTCACGCCAACCGTGGGCACGCCGGTCAGATCCCAGTTTGTAGTCCGATCAATTCGGCTATCTGCTTCGCCGGCATCCCGCGTTCTTTCGGCGGCCTGCGCCGAAAGGCCCAGCCCCATCAGCACCGCTGCCGCGGCGCTCATCAACAGTTTTCTACTGTTCATTGTTCTCATGCTACTCTCCCTTTCTGTTGGTTGTTGAATCCGGACCATTCACTGGGAAAGCCGCGTCTCTTTACTGGAGAGGACTGCCTCCAGCCGGTCTTGCAACCGTTTCATCTGTTCGGGATATTGGGCCGCGAGGTTGGTTTTTTCGCCGGGATCCTTCGACAGGTCGAACAACCCTTCTTGGTAGGTCATTATCGGGGTATTCGGGGGTGATTTCCTCTCTTTCACCAGCTTCCAATCTCCGATGCGCAAGCCATAGGAGATCAAATGGTTTCCAATGGAGTCGTACCCCCCACCGCTATTCTGCAGCAATTCCTCGCGCCCCTTGGCACCGGGCTTGCCGAGCAGGGCGTCCAGAAGGTTCAGGCTGTCGAGGAAGGCGTTGTCCGGCA
>CAZOZF010000010.1:23156-38763 GCA_964584205.1 uncultured Verrucomicrobiota bacterium | reverse complement strand
CAGATTGTGATTCTGAATGTCGCGGGTTCGAGCCCCGTCATTCGCCCCATTCTCCGGATTTTTCGTCCAGGCTCTCCTCCCAGATTTTCTTTTCACGCTCCACGACCCGTCGTGCATCTTGATAGGCAACGGGATCGATCTCCACCCATTTCAAGGATTGTTCCGCCTGATCAAACTCACCAGCCCGCGCATACAGTTCCGCGAGGGTCGCATGGTTGCCGGGCTCCCAGAACTGCCAGTCGGTATAGGTCTTCCAATAGTCGATCGCCTTCAGGGGGGATTCCTCCCACAGGAACCGGGTCTTCAACCTGCGCAACTGGCTTTTGTATCCATTCTGATAAAGTCCCCGATCACACCAGAACCGGGCCTGCCTGAGCCGTTCCACCCGTGCCTCACCCGTAACGTCAGCGGCGCGGTAGTACGCCATCTCGGCCGTAAAGGTCGTGAAATAGTAATTCCAGGAATAGAGGGAGAAGGCTTTCCGGCAGGCGTCCAGGACCTGTTCGACTGACGCCGCAGGCTGACCGTACTGAGCCTTACAGGCCAACCTCGCAGCGACCGAAGCTCGTGCGGAATGAACCATGCCGCCCGCCGCGAGCGTGAATACCAGGGCGCCCATCACGGCAAGAAACCATTGATCGACACTGATACGGTCGTAGGCCTTCATAAATTAAAAAAAGAAAGCCCCTTCCTCATGAAAGGGGCTTTACGTTCAACCAACTCAACACCTTATCGGAGCCCAATGGGGGTCGGTGACGATTTCGTGGTGCTGGTGGTGGTTGTGGGAATCGTCAGCCCGGTGATTTCAAGGCGCGGACGGGGCTTCATAACCGCTTCGACGGCCTTGAGGATCCGGCCCGACTTTGCCGCCTGCATTTCGGCCATGGCCGCAGCGGCCTTCGCCTCTTCAGGGGTCTTGGCCTGGGCTATCTTTTGAGCCGCCTCCTTGGCCTTTTCAAGAATCACTTTCAGGCGATCCACCAGATCGGTGACCTGGGTGACCCTGCGAGTGGTCTGGGCGGCCATCCATTTGGCCTTCTGCAACTCGGCCGTCGCCGCCTTCATTTTCTCCTTGTCGCCAGACGCCTCCGCCAGTCTCAGGTCGGCCTTGGCCTTGTCGAGGTTCGCCACCGCCTCATCGGACCCCTTCTGGGCCTTGGCCAAAGTCTCCAAGCCGCTCTGCAGGGCGACTTCACAACGCGCCACTGCGGCGGAAGCAATTTCCGCAGGAGTCGACGCCGCTCCCGCAGTCATACCCACCACCGGAACCAGAACCAAACCCGCCAACATCATTGCCGTCATCAATTTTCTCATGCTCATGCCTCCTGTTTAGAAACCTTGACCACTTCGAACCTTTTAATAAAACTTACAAAAGTATCCATCAACCCCTGAACTCCGTCAAGTCTTTCGGTTATGAATTATCACCAGGCGGAACGGGGCACTTCAATCACATCGCCGGGGATGATCACAATATCACGCCGCCGCCCCTGCCGGATATCCTCCAACTTGATTTCAACCCGGTCATTGTTCCGGGTCAGGAATATTTTTGTCTTATCGGCGTACTCGGTATAACGCCCGGCCCGTGCCAGGGCCTGCAGCAGGGTCTGATCGCGAGTCAGGGGATAAGGCCCCGGCCGGATCACTTCACCGGCCACGGCATATTCGCCTTCCGGCGGCACAATGATGACGGTAACGGTTTTATAGATTTTCTGATCAATGTACGCCTTTTCCACAAAACGCTGGGCTTCCCCGCAGGATTTTCCGGCGACCACCATCGGTCCGATCAGCGGGAAATTGATCCGCCCGTCCTCATCCACGACATTCGGGCAGGAAAACGGCTCGGGCGGGGCATAGATGGCGACCTGGACACGATCCCCCTTGCGGAGCATCCGTTCCGTCGTCTCCATCACCACATCAGCCACCCGATTGGTCATCATCAGTCCGGCCGGGGTGCTGGGAGCCGCAGCACGGCTTTCCCCCTTCACCCGGGACGGCATCATGGGCGCCTCTGGCTTCTTGACCGGCTCCCGTACCGTCATACGTTCCAGTACCGGCCGGTAGGGATTGACCGAAACCGGGGAACGGGGCCCGGAGACACATCCCGTCATCGCCACGCCTGCGGCAAGCACCGTCATGATCACGCACAATTTCCTCATACGGCAGCGCCTGTCCCCTGCTTGGTTTTAACCTTGCCATCCGCACCGGGGAGCGCCGCCGGAATCTCTTTTTCCTGTCGCCGGCCCTTGGTGTTTCCGTAGGAATAATTGTAATACGAGTTGTAGTAATAATAGTAATCGCGGGTCACGTTCAGGTTATTAAGAACCACCCCGATCAGATTTCCGCCGGCGTTATCCACCATGGTCTTGGCACGACCGGACACGGCGCGCGGATAGGTGCGGTGTTGAATCACCAGCAACACTCCGTCCACCTCGCTGCATAAAATGGCCGCATCACTCACCCCCATGATCGGCGGGGAATCGAAAAAGACATAATCATACCGTGTCTTGACATGGTCAATAATGGCTCTCAACCGCACGGAATTCAGCGCCCCGTGCGCCACGGACGGCAATTTCCCGCTCGGCATGAAGTCGACGGTGGACACCACCGCAGGCATGATCGCCTCGTCGATCGTGGCCTTGTCCAGAAGTACGTCCGCCAGGCCGATACGATTGGGAACCTTGAACATCTTATGCTGCGTCGGCCGGCGCATATCGGAGTCAATCACCAGGACCTTTTTCCCGGCCTGCGCGCAGATGAACGCCAGGTTGAAAAGAGTCAGCGATTTGCCTTCCCCCGCACCGCCACTGGTCATGCACATGGTGTTTCCGCCGCCCAGCTTCTTCGACAATTCGATATTCATGCGGAGCACCCGATAGGCCTCGGCATGGGGACTCTCGGCCCCCTCATCCGGTAACGGCCTCACTTTTTGAGGAATGATGCCGATAATGGTCGAGCCGATGAATTTTTCGATATCCTCCACTGTCTTGACCGAGGTATCCACATACTCGATAAAGAACACCAGCCCGATTCCACAGGCCAACCCCATAACAATGCTCAAAATGACATTCAGCAGAATCTTCGGGCTTACGGGCTCATTTTCAGAAGGCACTTCGGCCGGGTCCACCACCTCCACGGGAGTCCGCGGCAGATCAATCCCGATATTCTCCTGAAGCAGTCGGGTTTCCAGTGTATCGCGCATCTGGCGCTGCCGGACGACCTCGCTCTCCGCCTTGGCAAAGGGCAGATACCGCTCCCCGCGTGCGGTGATTTCACTCTTCTTGGCCTCTTCCAAATCCTTTTCCGTCTCCTCGAAATCGCGCTTGGCGATCTCGAAACTGGTATTAAGCCCGAGAATCTGCCCCTTGAGCGTATCCTCAATCTTCTTCTTCAAGTCCATAACCACTGCCGCCGCGCCGGTCACATCAGGATGCCGTTCACCGAACATTTCCTGTTTGCGCTTGAGGATCGTCTCCGCCTCCGTCAACTGCTGGCGCAACGTGATCAACGTGGGATCCTGAATAACATAGGAGGAGGAATAAAGCAGGTCACTGCCGGTCAGGTTTTTCAACTGCTTCAGGCGGGTATCCCGATCCAGCATTTCCTTGCGGGCCGTAATCCGGTTGATCTCCAACCGTTCCAGCTTGGCATTGTCGAGCGACGCCACGGAACTGCCGCTCTGCCCACCGCTGAAGACGCTGACCTTGAGATCCTTGCGAATTGACTCGAGATTCTGTTCGGCTTCCTCGACCTTCCGCTGCTGGGCCTTGTAGGCCTCCTTAAGCGCCGCAACCCCCTGCTCCGACACATCCCGGGTCTGCTTCATCCGGGAATCACGGTACACCGAGGCGATTTCATTCGCGATGCGGGCGGCATCGCGTCGCGCCGTTTCCTTGTTGCTCCGGCGGGTACTCCGGAAAATCCGGACTTCAATCAGGTTGGTGTCGCGGTACTGCTGAACCTTCATGCTGTCAACCAGCATCCGGTAGGCCTCGGGCAGGGTCAGCGGCGCACCGTCATCCGAATACATCCGACCGAACTCCTCCTGCATACGCAGGTTCCGGATGACTTCATAGAGAATCGGACGGGACTGGATGACCTCGAATTCGGTTCGCAGGAAATACATATCATACACCGTCATGACCTGCTGCTGCTGGGAGGCGGTGTAGAAAGGCGTGACATTCGGCGTATCCTGCCGGACCTTGATCCGGGTGGAGGCCATGTAGACTTTTGGAATTGTGAGGGTAATGACAATACCGGCGGTGACGATCAGGAGAAAAACGGCGATGACCACCTCAATGCGGGACTTGACCATCCGCCAGTAATCCATGAAATGCGCGGCTTCCTGAGGATTTTCAGCCATTATCTGTCATGCTCCCAAAAAACGGGTGAGGCTCAGGGAGCCTCACCCATTATAGACTCATCCCCTCAGGACGGACTTGTCGACCCGAATCCAGAGGGTTCACGTGTTTGATTACATCTCGGCTTTTACGCTGAAACTAACGGTATTGCGATCGAACGATTCACGCACATCGGAATCCCAGTTTTCGTAATCATATCCACCTGAAAGCGACCAGGTCCGATTCATGCGATAGGTGGCGCTGACGCCCACCATCACCATATCATCGGTTCCGCCCGGCAACGTGGCGCCCTCTTCCTTGTAATCACCGCTTCCGTACTGGGCGTCCAGGGTCAGGGTCAGACGGTTGGGCAGGACATCGTGGTCAACCGCGCCCGAAATGGCCGTAAGGGTCTGAATCGAGTAAGGCCGCACATACGGGGCATACAAGCCATAGCTGGCTCCGATACGGAACCGCGTTGCGGAAGCCGCACGCAGGGTCAATTCCGCCAACCCGTTCGGCGTATCAATGCTGTCCAAGGCGTCATTGTCATACTCACCGTGCTGGTAGCCGCCCCGGAGTTTGCCGATATAGTCGGGGTTGAAAACCTTGTCAACGCCGACTCCGGCTGAAATCACCTGTGAACCGCGCTTGCGTTCTGTGGATTTATTCTTGAAATCCGAGGCGCCCACAAGGCCCAGCAGATTGTAGCCTGAGCCCATCTTGTATTTCAAATAGGCTTCGCCGTTGATGATATCCTCATCCTCATCCTCCGCCACCAGGGATTCCGTATACCGCTTAAGGGCATACGAAGCCTTCACGCCGGTTGCCAGCGTCTCGCTCAGGTCGGCATCCACGCCGCCATGGGCGGTATTCCAGATATGGCTATAGCTGGAACGGACATTGGCACCACCATTATTTATTTGGGGGTCATCATTGTAGGTGATCGCATCGCCCAAGGTCAGGGTGACACGGGGAGAGAGCTGATGCATCAATTCCAACGCCGCCGTCCCGAAAAGCTCGGCATCATTCTGGGCGCCGCCCTCCGTGGCCGTGCGGGGATTGCTATGCCACTTCAGCATGGGCAGAACCGCCAGGTCAAGCATCGTACGGTCGCCGTTGCGAAAACGATAATCCGCACGCGGTTCAAGAATGAAATCAAAGTTGCTTTCCTTATTGTTCTTCAGACCATCACGGTTGTCGGTAAACACACCGCCCGACCGTACCGAGAACAACCAAGGCCCTTCAGGCCCCTGCCCTGCGTCCTGTCCATAGACATTCGCACTCATCACAAGGGGAACCGCCAAAACCGCCCACATCACCTTCGTCCATATTTTCATATCGTTATCCTCCAGTTATACCGGTAAAACAACAAGACCACACCACAACCCTAAATATGAGTAAGAGTTTTGCCGACTTAACCCCGTCAAGTCAACCTTAATCCTTACCCCCTTAACAACTGATATTTCTCTCTGCGCTTTCTTTTGTCACGGCGGCCGCTACAATACGCCGGCATGCAATGGGGATGGGATTGGGATTGGAATCCGGTGACGGTTAAACGATGGCGGCTTTTCCGCCGCATGCGCCGTGCCTGGTGGTCGCTCTGGATCCTGGTGGCCCTCTATGCCGTCAGCCTGGGTTCAGAACTGCTATGCAATAACACCCCGCTCCTGGTCCGTTTCGAAGGGCGCGTCTATTTTCCCATCCTGCGATTCCACCCGGAAGATACTTTCCTGAAGAACGGCCGGCATACCCGGCCCGATTACAAGAAAATCGACCAAACCCCGGCCTTCACCACAAACCCGAAAAACTTCATGATCTTCCCGCCCATTCCCTTCGGCCCCCTGGAAACCACCGATCCGTCCTCCATTACGCTCCCTGATGCCGTGATCCTGACGTTCATTCCCGAACCCCGCCTGGCCACCGTCAACCTCTCCCCTGAAGGCGTCATCGTGAAAGCCGTCGATCCTGAATTTTTCTTTGGAGTCCCGCCTGAACGCCTGCTGGGGCAGCCTTTCTCTAAAACATGGCCCCTCCCGCCGCCATTTCTGAACGCCCTGGACTCCCGCTGGAGAAACGAGGCGGCCCCCTCCTTCAGCCTTGTGGTTTCTTCATCCCGACCCGTCCCGCGCGTGGCTGAACTCTGTCTTTCTGAATTCACCCCGCGTAACAGCCCACCCTCCACGGTGCGTATCACCTTACGGGAACGGAACGGACTTCCCGGTGCGGCGCGTGGAAAAGTGGCCCTGAATGAACGCCTGGAGGTGGTGTCCTCCACTTTCCCCTTATGGGACTCCCTTTCCCTTGAAACCCGAACCTCCCTGATTGCCCTCGCACAAGCCCGCCTCACCGGCCCGACCGAAAACCGTTCCATCACCCTGAATCACACACCCTACACCATTACCGCCACACGTTCAGAAGTCAGCTGGCCGTATAAACCCGGCTCCGGCCACTGGATGGGAACCGACAGTGCGGGGCGGGACGTATTAGCCCGGATCCTCTACGGGCTGCGCACCTCGATGACCTTTGGGTTACTGCTGGTCGCGATGGCCATGGCCCTCGGCACGCTACTGGGCGCTCTTCAGGGCTACTTCGGGAAAAATGTAGACATCATCGGGCAGCGTTTCACTGAAATCTGGAGTGCCGTTCCCTTTCTATACGTCATGATCCTGCTCGGCGCCGTCTATGGCCGCGGGTTTCTCATGCTGCTTCTCTGTTATGCCCTCTTCAACTGGATCGGCATCTCCTACTATATACGGGCCGAGTTCCTTCGTCTCCGCCATCTCCCCTTTGTGGAGTCCGCCCGCGCACTCGGGCTTCCGCACCGCACCATCATCTTCCGTCACATCCTGCCCAACGCCCTTGTCCCCCTGATTACCTTCTTTCCCTTCTATCTGGTGGGGGCCATTGGTTCGCTGGCCGCATTGGATTACCTCGGCTTCGGGCTCCCCCCGCCCACCCCGAGCTGGGGCGAACTGCTGGCGCAGGCCCAGCAATTCCGCTGGGCCTGGTGGCTGATCCTCTACCCCGCACTCGCGCTTTTCGTGGTCATGCTGCTCGGCGTATTTGTCGGGGAAGGTATCCGGAATGCCTATGATCCAAGGCCCCGGACGAAATTTGAATAATGAACACTTTATTAGACATTCGAAACCTGGGCATCACCTTCGATACCGATGAGGGGCCCCTCAAGGCGGTGGACAACGTGTCGTTCTCCATCCGTCAGGGCGAGGTGGTCGGGTTGGTCGGCGAATCCGGATGCGGAAAATCAGTGACTGCACTGGGCCTGCTCCGGCTGATTCCCATGCCTCCCGGCCGCCTGACGTCGGGCGAGGTGATTTTTGAAGGACGCGATTTACTCCGCCTGCCAACTGATGAATTACGGTCCATCCGGGGCCGGCGCATCAGCGTCATCTTCCAGGAACCCATGTCAGCCCTCTCCCCGCTCCATCGCGTCGGCGCACAACTGGTGGAAACGCTCCAGCTTCATCTCCCGATGGACAAACGCGCCGCCTGGACGATCAGCGTGGACTGGCTCAGGCGCGTCGGCCTGCCCGATCCCGATGCGCAGATGCGGGCGTATCCCTACCAGTTATCCGGCGGCATGTTACAGCGCGTCATGATTGCCATGGCCCTCATGCTGGAGCCCGCGCTCATTATCGCCGACGAGCCCACCACGGCTCTGGATGTGACCATTCAGGCGCAGGTTCTGGAACTGCTCCGGGAGATGAAAAGCAAAGACACCTCGCTGTTGCTGATCACCCACGATCTGGGCGTGGTCTGGGAACTTTGCGACCGCATCGTCGTGATGTATGCCTCCCGCGTGGTCGAGGAAGGCCCGCGCCGGGACCTGTTTGAAAACCCCGCCCATCCTTATACCCTCGCCCTGCTCGACTCGGTGCTCAGTCTGACCGGCCGCGCTGACCGGCTTTCCACCATTGAAGGACAAGTCCCCTCCCCGTTTGCCTATCCCGTAGGTTGCCGGTTTGCCCCCCGCTGTCCACATGCCTTTGCCCGCTGCCATCAGGAACAGCCTCCTCTCTACACTCTTTCAACAGACCGCCACTCCGCCTGCTTTCTTTCTGCTCCCAAACAACATGACCTTCTTAACCCCCTAACCCCTGAACCCCTGAACCCCTAATCCTCCCCCCATGC
The DNA here is from genome assembly GCA_964584205.1 of uncultured Verrucomicrobiota bacterium. GTDB lineage: Bacteria > Verrucomicrobiota > Kiritimatiellia > CAIKKV01 > CAITUY01 > JAABPW01. Next base: position 30,274 of record CAZOZF010000010.1, on the reverse strand, counting down.
CCCCTCTCCTCCAAATACGAGATCTCAAGACCTGGTTCCCCATCACCAGCGGGGTATTCTCCAGGACTGTTGGCCATGTGCGTGCGGTGGATGGCGTCTCATTCGACATTGCGCCAGGCGAGACCGTGGGGCTGGTCGGCGAATCCGGATGCGGCAAGACTACGCTCGGCCGGACCGTGCTGGGTCTTGAACCCAGGAAATCCGGCGAGATTCTGCTCGGGGGCACCCCGCTGTGGCCAACCCGCCATCGGGATACCCTACCCTTGCGACGCCGGGTTCAGATGGTTTTCCAGGATCCCTACTCCTCACTCAATCCCCGCATGACGATTCAGGAGATTGTAACCGAAGGCCTGCTCGAGCAGCGCCTGATCCGACCCCGCGATCGGGTTGATGCAGCGGCCCGCCTGCTTCAGGAAGTGGGCATGGAACCCAGTGTGCTTCACCGGTACCCTCATGAATTTTCCGGCGGCCAACGCCAGCGGATCAGCATCGCCCGCGCCATTGCCGTGCGGCCTGAGTTGGTTATCTGCGACGAAGCTGTCAGCGCGCTGGATGTATCGGTGCGGGCCCAGGTGCTGAACCTGCTCATCGACCTGCGCGCCTCCCACAACCTGGCGTACCTGTTTATTTCCCATGACCTCGGAGTCATCCGTCACATTGCCAGCCGCGTGGTGGTGATGTATCTGGGGGTCGTGGTCGAGACGGGATCGGCATCCGAGGTGCTGGATTCTCCAGCTCATCCCTATTCCCGCGCCCTGATTTCCGCAGTGCCCGTCCCCTTCGGTGAGAGCCGGAAACGAACAATCCTGAAAGGCGATGTCCCCTCCTCGTCTAATCCACCGTCCGGTTGCCGGTTCCGGTCCCGCTGCCCCCTCGCCCTCCCCGAATGCGCCGTCCTGGTTCCGGTTCTGGAGTCGGTTACCCCCGGTTCAACCAGACAGGTTGCCTGCATCAGGAAAGATGAGATTGAAAAGTAAATGATTCATGTATTTGTCCCTGTCCGTCCGTGCCTGTCTTTGTCAGTCCATGTTCCCAGATTATCCCTGCCGCCAGGCCCGATCTTTAGCCTCCTTGCGTAGTCGATACATTCGCTCGGTAACGCCGCCTTCTTCGAGAAACTTTTTCTCCAGTGCGGCTAATTGTTTTCGCGTCAAATAGAGAGCAAGATTCAAGAGCGACAACACACCGTTTGCCGCTATCTGATCTGGCGGGAAAGCCTTCCCTGACCGAATCCAGACATCTTTGACCCACACGCGGAATTCATCCAAAGACTTCACATGCCGCTCTTTCAAATCCATTAAAGCCGGATGCCGGGGCGGCCATTCCTCCTGCTTGTTCTTTTGGAGGTATTTCTGGTAGTCCTTGGCTAATTCATCCATGCACCCGATGGCAATTCCGGTCAGCTTGATTTCGCTTTTCTTCGAAACGCCCGAGTCCACAGAGCCCTCCGCGATATTCTGGAATCCGGATCGCGCGGATTGAACCATCTGGTCATTTGTGCGATCCGAGATCCGGACGTACTTTCCACAGAACAATACCGTGATGTCAAAAATCCGTTCCGCAAGTTGATACGAAAGCAGGTTCTTGTACCCACCATGCTTCGGCAAAAGGCTTTCTGACACGCTCATACAGGAACTTTCGTGCGCGGTAGAGGGAAGACACGGACAGACAAGGACGGACAATGACGAACAAAACGGGAAACCCAGACGGCATTGAATTGAGGGAAACAGACTTTCTTCGACATGCAACCCACGGTAACGAGAGGAAACTAAAACAGCAAGATATATTTAGCTAATGTTTAGTCTTTTTACTAAACCAAAGACCCTAAACCATCATTTTGCCATCGGATTAATATCCATGAATTTCGGATCATCCACGCGATACACCGGCACCTCGAACTCGGCGAAGAAATCCACGCCGGGCGTTGCGGCCTTGGCGGAAATGCGCCAGATAAAGTTCGGCATATCCCCGGAGAAGGTTTCCGGCTGTCCGGCGGGAATCGTGAAGCGAACCGGAATGGCCGACCCGCGTCCTGTCCGTTCGGCAAGATCCTCCATGACCGTTTTGACTTCACTATAAACCTCACACTCTTCCACCGAGGACTTGTTTCCCCGCTTGACCGTCTCCCTTTTGATACACTTTATTTTCAACTCAACGCCTTGCTCTGCGGCAATATGGGTCTTCACATAGAGCAGCGCTGAATTCTCCTGCCCCAGGGCGAGCGGCATCTGCCGGAGCACAAGCCGGGGATTGCCATACTTGAGGAAGCGAAAGGTATTATAAACCGCCGACACAAGCATCCCCACGGGGATCAAGGTGATCAGTCCGATGATGACTTTGGCGAACAGCGGCGCGTTCTTATCCGACCCCATGGCGATCCAGAAGACACTGACAAAAACACCCGTGAAAAGACCGCCAGCCAGTCTACCTGCAATTCGCAGCCCGGGTTTATCATGCCGTTCAAACCCGATCCACCGGGAATCCGCCCGCCACGGCCGTCCGGGATTCTGGGCCAGAAGCCGGTTCATCCGGCCTGCCTTGAAAAACGAAGCCAGGCCGAGATAGAAAATTACAAAACCCGGCGCTCCGAAAACCACCGCGCACAGAGGCAGAACAAACATCGTTGATGTTTTCTCCCGGAACGCCATCGCCCGATCCGACTGGGCTGGATCCACCCACACCTCGAGCGGAGTCTTGGTGTCGCGATGGCGGGCCAGAATCTCATAGCGCGACCGATGATACCCATCGCTCGATCCACCGTGATTCTCCACGCCGACACGATTGCCCGTATAATTCCGGCCTCCCGAAGAATAGGTGTACCTGCAGTTGACTGAATAGGAAACACCGCCCTTGCTACTGTGATGGGCCTGCAACTCCGCCTGGGACACCATGGCGGGAACTCGCGCCCATGCCGCACTGTCGCACCACAGCGACCACATATTCCAGCTCATCGTTCCAACAACAATACCGACCGCCATAAACGGCAGGCTAAACAGAAGCAAAACCCAAGCTCCCGAACTTTTCGTCGTCGCGCTCTTTTCCACTGATGTATCCTCCAGAAAGCGAATGCCGACTCACTTCACCTTGAGATCCTGTTTGACATCAATCATAGACCCCGGAATCGACGGGAGCCCGAGCAGGAAAAGCGCCAGATTGCCGACATCGCCATTCCATATAGGCGGGTTCAGCTCCGAATAATCAGGCCGGCCGGCTCCCGGATCTTTCCGGGTGCCGGGATTCATCGCATACAGGTCGCCCCGGGTGATGCCCGTGCCCCACACGTAGAAAGGAATCGTGTAGTCAATGGGTTTGGTGGCATCCGAGTGATCCTTCTCCGCCCCACCATGATCGGCTGTGACAATCAAATCGGTTCTTCCCTTCAAGGCGGGGTTGGTGGCAATCAGATCCATAATCCGGCCAAGGTAGCCGTCTATCGTGATCAGAGCCGCATTGTACGGTTCACTCCCCCATCCGTGAGTGTGTCCTGCGGCATCCCCATCGCCAAAATGCACGAAGGCGAAGTGGCAGGGATGGGTCGTCATCATGCTGATCACACTGTCGATCAGCACAGGGGATTTCGCATACATAAAGTAATCCACTTTATTACGCCCGTTATCGGGGCCGGTCTTGTCCGGTGCCCCGTGAAGCTCGTCATAGGAAACCTTAAAGAGGGAGAACTTGGTTTTGGTGGCCCACACCCCGGTACGCAGGCCGTGGTCATGAACAACATCAAAAACACTGGAAACATAAGACCCTTTATTGGAATGAATCGTCACCCCCTTGGCCGGGTCGGTATTACTGGTCCAATTATGACCCTCCTGGGCTGTGATCCGGCGGCTGGTAATCATGCTGGTGTGATTGGGAAGTGTAACGGTGATGTTGAAATCGGCTCGGGCATTGGTTGTCCCGGCGGATTCCGCTTCCAATTGTTTGAAATGGGGAAGCCGCCCGGCGTCGACCAGCGTTTGCAGATACGTCGAGCCCAGGCCGTCAACACTCACGGCGATGACATACTCCGCACTCCTGGCAACAAGGCAACCCCAAAACAAGCATACAAATATTAGAATATTTTTCATGAGCGGCATCATAAGGGATTAAGATTATGATTACGATTAAGATTATGATAAAACCCGGCCGATATGAAAACAGACACCCCAATCAAAGCGCTCGTCATGATGTCCGGCGGGCTGGATAGCATGCTGGCGGCCTGCGTCCTCAAGGCGCAGGGAATCCAGATTACCGGCCTTTGTTTTGAATCGCCATTCTTCAGCGCCGAAAAAGCCCGTATCGCCGCCGAGCATGTCGGCATTCCCCTGATTGTGGAGAATTTCTCCGATGACCTGATCGCCCTGGTGGAGCATCCCAAACATGGGTTCGGGGCCAACATCAATCCCTGCATTGACTGCCATGCCGGCATGATTCGCCGGGCGGGCCTTATCCTGCAGCGCGACGGATTCCACTTCGTTGCCACGGGGGAAGTGCTCAACCAGCGCCCGATGTCGCAGACCCGGAAAAATCTGGATGTTGTGGCGGAGGAATCCGGGCTTAAGGACCGGCTGCTGCGCCCCCTCAGTGCCAAGCTCCTTCCCGAAACCGAGCCAGAGCGACTCGGCTGGGTGGATCGCGCCCGGCTTCTGGATTTGAATGGCCGGGGTCGGAAACCCCAGTACAAAATCGCCGCGGATTTTGGTCTCACCCATGTTCCACTGTCCGCCGGGGGGTGCAAATTGACTGAACCCAACTACGCCGACAAGGTGTGGGATTTGCGCCGGAACGGGCAGCTTAAGGATCGTCACGCCATTACCCTGCTTCGCATCGGCCGGCATTTCAGGCTCTCGTCGAAGGTAAAGGCCATTGTCGGACGGGATGCCCCGGAGAACAGCGCTCTGACCTCCAACACGGAAGCCGGCGACACGCTACTCAACACTGCTCCCGCCATCCCCGGTCCCACTGTCCTGGTGTCCGGACCCGCCAACGAAAAGGAACTCCTCATGGCCGCCCAGCTTTGCGCCCGCTACAGTGATGTGCGCACCGCTCCCCAGGTGGAGATCATCGCCACGGAATTCGCCGGCAACCGCACGCTCACCGTAGCCCCCGCCACCGACCTGGACATCGACCGCCTCAAGATTTAGCGGCGAGGTAGAGCACTTCGAAGGTGGCCTTGACGCCGCCGGAAGGATCCCGGCAGGTTTCATCATAAGCCTTGCGGAGCTGGTTCAATTCCGTACGGGACAAGGGAAGCGCCGCGCGCGATACGGTGCCAGCAGTCAAGCCCTGGGCATGAATCGTATCAAAAAAATCATCCGCCGAATGATACCGCGCCTGGATCGCCTCGGCCTTCCGGGAGACAAGGTCGAACCCGGCCTGCTCCACGGCCGAAATCACTTCATCCCGAGTGGGCAGCCGACCCACCGGCGTTTTTCCGGGGGCAATTTGACGGCGCAGTCCATGGAGTTCGGCCAGGGTGCCGTCCACCATCAGTGCCGCATACAATCCGCCTCCCGGCACCAGAACCTCCTTTAGCATCGCAATGGTTTTCCCCAGCGGCTCAGCCCAATGCAGTGCCGAGCTGCTGACAATGAGATCAAACGGGCGGGCCGTCTTGAAATCACGCACATCTGAAACCACATACTCCATCGCCGGATCATGGCTCCAACGTTCCCGGACGCATGACACCATGCCTTCCGCCACATCCATCACGCAGAGCGAGGCGTCCGGGTAGCGCTGACGGATCAACCCGGTCAGCACGCCGGTGCCGCAACCCACCTCGAGAATCCGCCCCCGCCCCACCGCATCCGGGTCGGGCAGGATTTCGAGAAGCCTGGCTCCGACATGACGATGCAGGCCGGCTCCCTGGTCATAGGTAAGGGCGGCGCGGGAAAAACGGCGGGCAACCGGATTCACGAAATCACTCCTTCGGCCCGTGCGGCTGCGGCAATCCGGTCGGCCACCTCATTCAACATCGCCACCGGATGATCCAGGCGAACCGAAAGGCGCAACCGCGCCGTACCGCGGGGAACGGTGGGGGGACGGATGGCAATGGCCAGGATCCCCTGCTCCAACAACCGGCGATGAAGCCGGACGGCACGCGGGTTGTCGCCCACCATGACGGGAATGATCTGGCTTTCCGAGGAACCGGTGTTCAATCCCAGATTCTGTAACCGGCTTCTGAAATGAGCCGCGCGTGCCAGCAGTTCCGTACCCATGCCCGGGTTTTCGCGCAACACATCCAGGGCGCCCAGCGCCGCTCCGGCCATGGCTGGAGGCAACGCCGTGGAATAGATGAACGAGCGCGCCTTGTGAATAAACCAGGCCCGCATCCCGGCCGAACACGCGACGAATCCGCCCGATCCTCCCAGCGCCTTGCTTAATGTGCCCATCGAGAGGTTCACTGTCGACTCCACTCCGGCCGCCCGGATCAACCCGGCGCCACCCGGCCCGAAGACCCCGGTCGCATGAGCCTCGTCGACCAGCATCATCGCGCCTTCGGCTTCCGCCACGGCCGCCAGCGCCGGAACCGGTGCGAGGTCGCCATCCATGCTGAAAACCGATTCCGTCACGATCAGGCGCTTCCCGGAACGGGAGCCCCCCCGGCATAAACGACTCACATGCGTGACATCGTTGTGATGGAAGCGATGCACGGAAGCCCTACTGAGGACAGCGGCATCCACCAGACTCGCATGGGCAAGCCGGTCGATGAAGACATGATCGCCCCGCCCGACCAGGGCGCTGATGATCCCGACATTCGCGGCATAGCCGCTCCCGAACACGAGGGCGGCGGGGTAGCCCTTCAGGGAGGCAAGCCGGCTCTCCAGGGCTTCGTGACAGGTCAGGGTTCCCGACACTAGTCTCGATGCGGTCGCCCCGGCTCCGAACCGGTTGATCGCCCCGATAGCGGCGGCCTGAACATGAGGGTGGCGGGCCAGGCCAAGATAATCGTTACTGGAAAAATTCAGCAGGGATTGGCCGCCTGACACGACCTCAACGCCAGTCTGGTCATAGGGCGTCAGGGAGCGCTCCATCCCGGCTTCGCGAAGGGCCGCCAGTTCATCCGTTATCCATGTTTCCGCCAGTTGCATCCGGCGTAATCTGCTTCGCCATTCCCGGTTTGTCCAGCG
>CAZOZF010000010.1:0-23056 GCA_964584205.1 uncultured Verrucomicrobiota bacterium | reverse complement strand
CTTTATCTGGTTCTTCTGCCGGATCGAGCCCGACAGCGGCCATATTGCCATCCTGATCGCCAAAACCGGAAAAGATCTTCCTTCAGGTCAGTTGATCGCCGAGACCCCGGATCAAAAGGGCATCCAGCTGGAAGTCCTGGCAGAAGGACGTTATTTCCGGAATCCCTTTTTCTGGGATTGGCGAATGGATATAATCACCGATATCCCGGCCGGAAAGCTGGGCGTTCTCACCCGGTTGTACGGACAGGATCTGCTCCCCAACCAGGTCATCGCCGGCCCGGGCCAGAAAGGAATCCTGGCCGATGTTCTCAGTCCGGGAAAAATCCGCATCAATCCCTACGCCTTCCGGGTGGATTTGTATGACGCCATCACCATCCGCCCCGGCTTTGTGGGAGTGGTGACCTCGCTGACCGGAGCTGATGTGCTGAGTGGAATCACCTCTAACAAACCAAACGGATTCCTGGTGGGGACCGCCATGAAGGGCGTGCTGCCGACCGTGCTGGATTCAGGCACCTATTATCTCAACCCCTATCTGGTCACCGTCGCGGAAGTCAATCTCCAGAGCCAGCGGTTTGAGATGAGCGGACTGGATGCGATCAACTTCCTCACCATGGACGGATTCAGCGTCATGGTCGAGGGCACCATTGAGTTTGCCCTTCAGGGCGAACAAGCCGCCCTCCTCACCCACCGCGTGGGCGACATGAATGACATCATCAAGAAGGTCATCCTGCCACGCGCCCGCGGCTTCAGCCGCATTGAGGGGAGTAAACACCCCGCCACCACCTTCATTGTGGGAGAGACCCGCCAGAAGTTCCAGAAAGACCTCGAGATTCACCTGAGGAGCACCTGCGAAAAATGGGGCGTCTCCATCCGGTCGGTCCTGATCCGCAACATCAGTCCGCCCGAGGAAATCTCCAGCATCATCCGGGACCGCGAAGTTGCCGTCCAGGAAAGCAAAAAATACGACATGGAAATCGGACAGGCCAAATCCAAGGCTGAACTGGTCAAGCAGGAGATGCTGGCCCGTCAGAGCGGCGAGAAAGTGGAAGCCGATACGATCCGCATCCAGGCGGTCATTGCCGCCCAGCAGGAACAGGCCGTGCGGGTGGTCCAGGCCAACCGCGAACTGGAAGTGGCCAGGATCGAAAATGAAGCCGCCATCGCCCAGGCCAAGTCCGTCATGTTCAAGGCTCAGGCCGAAGCCGACGTGGTCACCATGCAGAACCTCGCCGAAGCCGCCGTGCTTTCCAGTCAGGTTCAGGCGTTCAGCAACGGCTTGAATTACGCCCGATACACCTTCTACAAGAAAGTGGGCCCGCGCATCGATTCCATCATGAGCTCCGATCAAGGTGACGGGCTCGGCACTCTTTTTCTTCCCTATCTTCCCCAGACCCACAAGGAGGTGAAATAATGACTTCGCTTAAATCCATCATTGCTGCTGCCCTCGCCTTTATTCTCTTCAGTATCGTCGTCTGGGAATGGGGCTTCTGCCGATTTTATGTCTATCCCGACCAGATGGCTGTAATTACCTCCAAAACCGGAGCGGCCCTGAAGCCCGGCCAGATCCTCGCCCGGGAGGGACAAATGGGAATTCAGGAGCAGGTTCTGGGAGAAGGCCGGCATTTCCGGAATCCCTATCAGTACAACATTCAGATCATGCCCGTCATCAATATCCCCCCGGGGAAAATCGGAGTGGTGACCGCCAAGGTGGGCGCCGATCTACCCCAGGGTGAATTTCTGGCCAACGAGGGGCAGAAGGGGATCGCCCGGCGCGTTCTCGGCCCCGGGAAATACCGGCTGAACCCCGTCGGCTATGATGTCAAGATTGAGGACGCCGTGGTGATTCCCATCGGATATGTCGGGCTCATCACCTCGCTCTCCGGCAGACAGGCACCGGAAGGCGCCTTTGCCAAACCTGGTGAAAAGGGAGTGCGCGAGGATATTCTTCAGCCCGGTCTGTATTATGTGAACCCGAAGGAATTTCAAGTCAATGTTCTGGAGATTGGCCTCAATCAGGTCTCCCTGCTTGGCCGCGAAGGTAGCGCCGTAATCACCAAGGGACAAATCGCCGTCCAGAACGTAGCGATGGACGCCTTGCAGGATAATATGCTGAAGCAGCAAAAGGCCAAACGCAGGGATTATTACGAACAGGCGGACATGGAAATGGCGCAACGGGCAACCGCCCTGCCGGCGGCCAAAAAACCCGTCGCCCCGCAACGCTCCGGCGACAGCGTCCATGTATTAAACGAATACGTCACCTTCCCCTCCCGTGACGGATTCCTGATCAGCCTCGACATGACAGTCGAGTTCGAACTGCTCCCCGAGAACATCGCCTGGTTGTACCGCAGCTACGGGGATCTCCCCGCCGTGGTGGACAAGATCATCATGCCGCAGATTCTGTCCATCACCCGCAACAAGGGCTCGGAATACCGCGCGAAGGATTTCATCGTTGGCGAAGGCCGCGAGAAATTCCAGACCGACATGACGGAGGCGCTCTCGAAAACCATGGCCGAGAAAAAAATCATCACCCACAATGCGCTCATCCGGCACGTGGATGTCCCCCTGCAAATTCTGGATCCCATTCAGAAGGCCAGTATTGCCACGGAACAGGATCTGACCAACATTGAACGCCAGAACACGGCCAAAAAACAGGCCGACCTCAACACCGGCATGTCCCTGATTGAACAGCGGCGCGCCCAGGTTGCCCAGGAAACCCAGAAGCTCAAGGCGGAAATCAAGGCCGACCAGGAAAAACAGGTGGCGGAAATCCAGGCGGGAACGATCAAGCAAATTGCGCTGATCGATAAAAACACCGCAGAAGTCCGGGCCGACATAACGCGCACACTGGGAAAAGCGGCCGCCGACTCGATGAAACTGGTGGAGAACGAACGCGCCCGCGGCGCCCAGATGAAAACCCAGGCCTTCGGCGACCCCATCGCCTTCAGCATGTGGGAATTCGCCGGCTCCCTCCGTCCCGATCTCAGGATCAATATCCTCCATGCCGGCGAGGGCACACTTTGGACCGATCTTCAGAAGGCGACGCTGGGAGAACTGGGTGGCGCCACGTTGATGAACAAGAAGAAATAACACAAGGAGGCCGTTATGGGTACTGCAGGAAGACAGATCGTGGGCAAGGATGCGGATAAGATTATCGCCATGCTGAACAAGTTGTACTGTGACGAGTGGCTTGCTTACTATCAGTACTGGCTGGGAGCCAAGTTGGTGAAGGGTCCCATGAAGGACTCTGTCATGGCCGAACTGACCCAGCATGCCGCTGATGAACTTCGCCACGCGGGCATGGACGCCGACCGCATCATCCAGCTGGGCGGAACCCCCGCTCTCGGCCCCGACGTCTGGCTGAAGCTGACCAACTGCGGCTACGACGCCCCCAAGGATCCCTACGTCAAGGTCATCCTCGACCAGAACATCAGCGGCGAACAGTGCGCCATCAAGCACTACAACGAACTGCTCAAGTTCAGCCGGGATCGCGACCCCGTCACCTACAACATGGTCCTCCAGATCCTCCAGGACGAGGTGATGCACGAGGAAGACCTTCAGAACCTCAAGGAAGACATGGTTTTGATGGTCAAACGCGGATTGAAGTAAGAACCAGGCTTTTCCCCTCACCCCAGCCCTCTCCCGCAAGGGGAGAGGGTGCAGAACAGACTCTTACTGGACGATGATCTACTCCCTCTCCCCTTGCGGGAGAGGGCTGGGGTGAGGGGATTCAGGGCATTGCACGGAACTCCTGCGTCGTGTATAATGGAGGACAATGCGAACACGTAACCTGCTATTCTCTGCGGGCGCCATTATCGGCGTTGGCGTGCTCATGGGCGGAGCATGGTGGTTCGGTCATGTCGGCAGATCCAGCGTGCGCAGTTCTCCCCCGCCCGCCGCTCCGACGGCCATCACTCCGTCGCCTCTTCTCGCCGCTACCACCCCACCTCCAGCCACCGGCTGTGTGACAGGCGTAACAACCCATGCGACCCCGTCGGTGACACCGTCGCAAACGGATGACCCCACGGCCTCCATGCCCGTCCTGGCGTCACAGGAAATCGCAGACCCCACCACGCCAGGACTGATCCGGAGAATCCGCATCGTTAAATCCAACTTCAAATACCCCCTCTGGCGCGTGGAAGAGGTTGTGCGTCAAGCCCCCTCAGGACAACCTGATGCCATCCTCTCGCGCAACATCATGATTGCCGACCATGCCATGATCCGCCTGACGGACATGGCCGACATAACGAAACTCCAAACCCTCGTCACCTCCCTTGGACTAACCATCCGGAAAAATATGAAAATGCCTGGATGTTATCTCATCAGCATCGCCGAGGAATCTACAGAGGCTCTGCCTCGTCTGCTGGCCATGCTGAATGAAAATAAAGACCTCATTCGGTATGCCGAACCCGATTATATTGTCCGGTCACAACAAACCGTTCCCAATGACCCCCAATTTGGCTCGCTCTGGGGGCTTTACAATGCAGCCCGCCCCGGCTCCGACATCTCAGCCCCCCAGGCGTGGGACTGGGCGACCGGCGACACCCAGGTTGTCATCGCCGTAATTGACACGGGGATCGACTACACCCACCCCGATCTTGCCAACAATATCTGGAGCAACACCGCTGAATCGGCCAACGGGCTGGATAACGACGGGAATGGCTATACAAATGATGTACGAGGCTGGAACTTTTCGGAAGACAATAATAACCCGATGGACAGTCATAGTCATGGCACCCATTGCGCAGGCACCATCGGAGCCATCGGCAATAACGGCACCGGCGTGGCCGGGGTAAACTGGCGCTGTAAGATCATGGCTCTAAAATTTCTGGATAACAGTGGAAGCGGAACGGACTCCGACGCCGCTGACGCGCTTCATTATGTCGCCGATCTCAAGCGGCGCGGCGTCAATATCCGACTCACCAGCAACAGCTGGGGCGGCGGGGATTACACCATCACTCTCCGGGATGCCATCCGGGAAAATAACGCGCTGGGAATTTTACTTATGGCTGCGGCAGGGAATTCAGGAATTAATAACGACATCACCCCCTTCTATCCCGCCAGTTACACCGAATCGAACATCATCGCCGTAGCGGCCACTACGTCAAGCGACGGACTGGCCACCTTTTCCCACTATGGCGCCAGCTCGGTTGATCTTGGCGCTCCGGGCGTCGACATCCGCAGCACCGTTCCCGGCGCCGCATACGCTCCCAAGAATGGAACCTCCATGGCAACCCCGCATGTCGCCGGGGTCGCCACACTTCTCTGGAATGCCTGGCCCGAGGCCAGCCTTGAGGATATCCGGGACGCCATCCTGAGGGGAACCGATCCCCTTCCCGCTCTGAGCGGAAAAACCGTCACCGGCGGCCGTCTCAATGCCTACAAGGCCTTGAAAACACTTTTCCGCATTGTGCATACCCCCCTTGAAGACACCTTCAACAGTGGGGCCGACTATCCCGTTAGGGCCCTGATCGGACCGGCCATTCTCAACGACACCAACCAGGCAAGCTTGTTCTGGAATGCCGATGGCTCCACCAATTACACATCCATCTCCCTCATCGCTCTCAGCAACACTTGTTTCGAGGCTGCCATTCCAGCACACCCCGAAGGCACCACAATCCAGTACTGGCTCCAGGCCGTCTCGCGATCCAATCAAACTTTGCGCATCCCCTCCAATGCCCCCCTGTCAACCTACACCTTTAAAGTAGTTTCCCCGATCACGCTCACTGTCACCGGCAGTCCCTCAGCCCTGGACAGCGTCACCCCGTCCTATGGACTCTTCAACTATCCATCAGGCAAGGTGTTTCTGGCGTCTGCCCCGGTCGCCACTGCCCCCACCAATGGCACGCGATGGCGCTGTACCGGCTGGACAGGAAGCGGCAGTGTTCCTGAAACCGGCTTCACGAATCGCGTCACCTTTACGCTCACAAACAGCTCGACGCTTTCCTGGCAATGGGGCCATGAGGTCGCGCTCGTTCAAACCTCTCTGGTCTCCACAATCCTGAATAAAACTTTCTGGTATGCAGATGGCAGCACGGCCACAAGCCAGACCGCAACCGCAACCGTTACCGCGTACGGAACCAACTACACGTTCATCGGGTGGACAGTGGACGGCCTACGCCAGCCCGATTCCACCCACGCCGCCGTCAATCCCGTTACGGGCATCATCATGACCGCCCCCCGTGTTGTAGAGGCTCTCTATCTGCCCACAACCCGGGATGCCGATAACGACGGCCTCGCGGACGGGTGGGAGTGTTTCTATTTTGGCACGACTAATATCAATCTTCTGGAAGATGCCGATGGTGACGGTTATATGAACCGCGATGAATTCCGGGATCGAACCGACCCCCGGGATCCCTTGTCCTTCCCCCGCCCTCCCGTTATTCAGCATTCTGCCCTGATCAATCCCCAATCCCGTCCGGCACCGTTCACCATTACGGCCACCATCACCGACAATTACACCGTTGCCTCCGCCATTGTCATGTGGACCCGTAACGGAGAAGGCACCACTTTCAACGCCATGATTCCCGGTATCGCCAATGATTTCAGCTTCACCCTGCCAGCGCCGGGTAGCAACGGGGACACCTTTGTCTATTCCATCATCGCGTCGGACCTGCAGAGCAGCTCGACCAATGGCCCCAACACCTTTACCATCCTCTATCCCATCGTGACACTGTCGCCGTCCTCCCTGGAGGCGACCCTTCTCCCTGAAACCACCCGCACACTGTCACTTTCGACCACCAACTCAGGGGGCGCTGAGTCTCGCTCTGAGTTATCCATTCTGTGGGGCGGGCACAGCAATTCCGTGGAAAGTGGAGCCGCCGGGTGGAACCACTCCGGAACGGTTGATCTCTGGACTCTTTCCACCAACCGGAGCACCTCCGGATCAACCGCCTGGTATTGCGGGGATCCCGCCACCCGCACCTATGGTAGCAGCATGCACGCCAAACTGGATACGCCCCCCATCATGCTGCCCACCGGGGCACAACTGTCCTTCCGCCACTGGATCCAGAGTGAACTGGATGGCCAATTTTGGCGAATCGGCTGGAATTACAACGATTGCTGGGACGGAGGTATCGTTGAAATTTCAACCAATCTGGGGGTTTCCTTCCAGCAAATCACCCCCATCGGCGGATACCCGAATCTCATCTCGGGTTACGCTGCATCCCCCTGGCCGGATCTTACTCCCTGCTTCGCCGGAACAGGCTCATGGAGCCAGGCGGCATTCAATCTCGCGGCTTTTACCGGCTCGGTCGCGATTATCCGGTTCCATTTCGGATCCGACGACAACACCGAGGAGGAAGGCTGGTATCTTGACGACATCGTGATTTCACCGGTTGTTCAGCCCCAATCCTGGCTGTCGCTCGCGACCGACCAACTCACACTTCCCGCAAACAGCGGCAACGTGGCTCCGGCGATCACCCTGAACAGTGCGGGTATTCCCACCGGCGAACGCCAGTCCACGCTTTTTGTTTCAGGAAATGACCCTGTGAAACCGTACGCCATCATTCCGATCCGGATGACCGTCCGCTCACCGGCCACACTGACCTGGCAGACCGCTTCCCAAACGTCCACCAATGGCACCGGACTTGTAACACTCGGCAATCAACTTTGTGATGCCGACGGCGACATCTGTCAGATGGCCTGTGAATGGAGTACCTCTGCAGGTGGCCCCTGGAGCAATCTCTGGCTTACCGCCGTCCAGGCTGATGCGGGAACCGCCTGGCTTGATAACGCCCAATCCCCCTCGATTTCAAACCTCATTACACTCACCGACTCAGGCCTCATCACCAACACCCTCAGCGCGACATGGAATTCCCAGACCTCCGGGTGCGGGGGGCACGCCGCCTCGAACACCCTGGTTCGCGGCCGCACCTGGGACGGACTCTTCTGGAGCAGTTGGGTCACCAGCCAGCCGTTCATGGTGGATAACGAGGCACCGCCCACTCCCACCAATCTCACTATTAACACTCACGTCATCGCGGGGTGGAACAAAAACCCATCCATCATTTTGAATTGGGATCCTGTCACCGACGGAAGCGGCATTGGCTTGAAAGACTATCTGCATGGCGCGGGAACAAATCTCCTGTCGTTTGATCCTTCAGGCACCACCACTAACCGCAAGGTCACCATCCCCTCCCCGGGCGATGGCACCAATATCTGGGTCTGGGTCCGGGCGCAGGATAACTTCGGCAACCTCAGCGCAGCGGCATACAAAGGACCTTACTGGATTGACGCCAACCCTCCCTCATCCGCCGGGGCCACACTCTCCCTGACCCTGAGCCCCTTCGGCAATTATTGCATCGGGGTCAACTCGGTCACCGGCTCCTGGAGCGGATTCACTGACAGCGGAACCGGAATTGAGGGCTACTACCTGTCACTTCAGGATGGAGGTGGAACTACAAACGGTGCCTGGCAATTCACAACAACCGGCGTGTTTAATACCCTGGTCATGAACCAGACCAATACCGCTTATGTCTGGGGCAGGGACAAGATGGGTTGGATCGGTCAGGCGGCCAAAGTCGCTTTTCTAGCCCTGTCGCCGGAAGGCGACTGGGATCATGACGGAGTCTCCAATGCCGGTGAGGATATTGCAGGAACTGACGCCTCCCGCGCTTCCAGCTTTTTCCGCCTGGGCGTTACCGGAAACTCTATCGGAAATGAAAACGGTTTTGTAATCCAGTGGGCCGGTCTCTCGAACCGACACTACTCGGTTTCGTACAACGACCGGCTGACTTCGGGGTCGACCTGGGTGCTCCTGCCCGGGGGCGCCAATCTTCCCGGAACCAACGGGGTCATGTCGCTCAGCGACCCGACCACCGCGCCGGTACGGTTTTATAGAATATCCGTTTCCCGCCCCTGATCCATCGTACTGCCCCATTGCGGGAGGCTCGACTTGAAGATAAAGCCGAGCGCCCACAGCCCCAACACAATCAGGAGCGCGGTCACCTCCGGTCCCACTCGACAATCTTACGGCACACATTCTGGCCACACAATACGACCATCGGCATCCCTCCGCCTGGATTAACGGAGCCCCCGACGAAAAACAGATTGGCATAACGCGCATCCTGCTTGGGCGCCTTAAAGCCGAAGTTTTTCCACTTATCCGCCACCACCCCGTAAATTGACCCCCGGTTCGAAAAGTACTGGCGTTGAATGTCGCGGGGCGTCCACACATGCTCAAACACAATATGCTTGCGCAAGTCCGTCAAACCCATGCGCTCAAGCTTGATGATGACCCGGTCCTTGAACGCCATGTAGTCCGCGTCGGTCAGCGGATGGTGCTCGTTCAGACAGGGAATGTGGGGCAGGATTTTAAGACAATCGCACCCCGGCGGGGCTACCGTCGGGTCGGTCTTGGAAGCAGCCACCAGGTAAATAGTGGGGTCGTCGGAAAGAATCCCCTTTTTAAAGACCGCATCAAAGTGTCCGCGCTGCTCCCCCGAATAAAAGAAGTTATGGTGCGCCAGTTGCGGGTAACTGATGTCCAAACCCAGATCGAGAATCAGCCCCGAACAGGCGGGCGCGAAACGCCGGAGCCGCCGCCGCGCCGCGTTATCCGGCGGCAGGAGCGTTTCGTGGGCGGGAATAACCTCCATATTCGAGACGACCACATCGGCCTCGTGTTGAACGCCCTCTGCGGTGGTGATGCCCGACACCCGGTTACCTTGCGTCCGGATCCTTGCAACCTCCGAGTTCAGATGCACCGGGATGCCGAGTTCATCCATCAACCGGCGCAACCCCAATGCGATATGGTACAGCCCCCCATCCACATACCAGAGATCGTGGCGGAACTGGATCGTGGGCAGACAGTTCATGAACGCAGGGGCATCATACGCGGAGGAGCCCACGTATTTGATGAAATAATCAAGCACGTCCCGCACATGCGGTTCATCAATGAACCGGGCCACCCCCCCGTGCATGGTTCTGAAAAGATCAAACTTGAGAAAATCAAACAACCCGTAGTAGCGTCGAAAATCGCTGACATTATCCAACCCATGCTCAAAGTAGCCGACATTCACAAGATCGTAAAGCCGGCCCGCATAGTCCAGGAAATCTTTAAAGCGCTGCGGATCCTGCCCGACCTTGCGCAGTTCTTCATCCATTCGATCGGCTTCGGGCACCAGATCGAGCACCGTGCCGTCTTCGAAGAAATTGCGCCAGTGCGGCCGCAATGGCCGGATCGGGATATAGTCGTTCATCCGCCGACCGGACCGCTGGAAAAGCCGCTCAAAGAGGTGAGGCAGCGTTAAAATCGAAGGCCCCAGATCAAACGAATAGCCTTGCTCGGAGAGGACGTTCAGTTTGCCGCCAATCTTGGCGTTCTTTTCGAAAACCTCAACCGCATAGCCCTCCTGGGCCAGCGAAATAGCCGCCGATAATCCGCCCAAACCAGCCCCGATCACAATCACCTTCTTACGCTTTGTTGTGCTCATGTTTTCTCTTTCTGCCGGAATCATTCCGGGGCGTCCCTCACTTGGCCCATTCCCTCAAATACTGGATTGCAAGCTTGTCTCGCGGGTTCGATTCCAGTGCTTTTCGATAACAGGCAACCGCTTTGTCACGCTCGCCAGCCTCCTGGTATAGCCTGCCGGTAAAGGTCAGGCATGTACTCCGGCCCCAGCGGGGTTGGAGGGGATCACGGACTGTGGCGGCCTCTTTTTCGAAAAGGGATTCCGCCCTCAGGAAATACGCCAAAGCCTGCTTTCGGTCCGCGAGAAACCCCGGCGCGTGATAGAAACCCGACCCGATCAGGTAGTGAACCCGGGGGTTATCAGGGCCATTCAGTAATGCCCTGCGTTGGTGCCGCATGACCCGTGGCCCCCGCCAAACGGCGGTCGTTGGGTGATCAGCAATCTGCATGCCCCGAAGAGCGCTCAATAGGGCATGGCACTCGGGGTCATCGGGCTTCAGCTTCAGACCCGCCTCAAACGCGTTACACGCCCGCTCGAGCCTTTGAAGACGTTGAGCGGCCTTCGTGCGGGCTTCACCCCGCTCCGGCTTTGCACACCACAGCACGGCATGGAAGTCGGCGACGCCCTGCCAGTAGAAAGCCGGGAACAAGATTGGAGTCGCTTGCGCCACGGCGGCAAACAGATCGGAAGCCGCAACAAAACCTTCAAAACTCCAGTCATCAAACGCGCGGCTAAAGGTGTCAACGCCCAGCACGAGCTGATTCGTCGGGCTGGCGGCTGTCCGTAATGGCCCGGCAAAGAGGAACAATACGCAACACATGACGAGTGAGACGCCGTGCTTCATTCAATCTCTTATACAATAAACTTGACGGGGTGCGACTTTATTTGTTGCCATGACCCATGACTGCAGATTCATGGTTGACGCAGGCGCACGCATTCCGGGACATCGGAACCGCCCGATCCCTGACATTCCGGCGGGCTCAACTCAACATTCTGGCAGGCGCGATTGAGTCGTTCGAAACCCAAATTCTTGACGCGCTGCACCTGGATCTGGGCAAGCCGGTCATTGAAGCCTATGCCTCGGAAATCGGATTTGTCCTTGCCGATATCCGTTACGCGTTGAAACACCTGGCCGATTGGGCCAGGCCCCAACGCCGTCACACTCCGCTTTGGCTCAGACCCGCCTCAAGCCGCGTTCACCCCGAACCCTACGGCGTAGCCCTCATCATCGGACCCTGGAACTACCCCTTCGCCTTGACCCTCTCCCCGCTCGTGTCCGCCATGGCGGCGGGGAACGGGGTCTGTGTCAAGCCCTCTGAATACGCCCCCCATGTCTCGAGCGTGATCACCCGACTCCTGCGTGGCCATTTTCAGACGGATTATATCACCTCGATGGAAGGCGATGCCACCCGCGCCCAGGAACTCGTCTGCCAGCCTTTCGATAAAATCTTCTTTACCGGCAGCACGGCCGTCGGGCGTCTGGTGCTGGCGGCGGCAGCCCCGAACCTCACTTCCGTTACGCTGGAACTGGGCGGCAAGTCGCCCTGCATTATCTGTGCCGATGCCGATCTCCAGGTTGCTGCACGACGGGTTGTTCTTGGAAAATTCCTCAACGCAGGTCAAACCTGTGTGGCTCCTGACCATGTCTGGGTCCAGGCGGAGATCCTGAAGCCCTGGCTTGAACACCTGACCCGGACCCTGCGTGAGTTCTATGGGCCCGATCCGAAGCAAAGCCCGGATTATGGTCGCATCGTCAACCTCTCTCATCTGCACCGTTTAACAGCCTTCCTTAACCAGGGTCGCATCGAATGCGGCGGGCAATTTGACGAGAGCGCCCGTTACCTCGCCCCGACAGTGCTGACCCGTGTGCCTCTTTCCGCACCCGTCATGCAGGAGGAGATTTTCGGCCCCATCCTGCCCGTTCTTCCGTTTGAAAGACTGGATGACGTCATTACCCACCTCCGCCTCCGCCCGCGGCCGCTGGCGCTCTACGCCTTTACTGGCGAACGGACCCTCCGGGAACGCCTGCTCGCCGAAACCACTTCGGGTGGGGTTTGTTTCAACGACACCCTCAGCCATATCCTCAGTCGCGCCCTGCCGTTCGGTGGTATCGGGGAGAGCGGTATGGGGGCGTATCACGGCAAAGCGGGCTTTGACACCTTTACCCATTATCGAAGTGTTCTGACCCGCTCTTCACGCTTTGATCCGGGCCTGACCTATCCCCCTTCCAGAATTACCCTTGCCGCCTTGAAACGTTTCCAGCATCTTCTTATGAGCAACTAAAGGAGAAACCCTATGCCGGCCCAAAAACATATTGTCATCGTAGGGGGAGGCCCCGGCGGGCTCACCACGGCCATGATCCTCGCCCACAGGGGCTTCAAAGTCACCCTCTTCGAGGCCCAGCCCGCTGTGGGCGGTCGGAATGCGGCCATTCAATCAGGTCCTTATGTGTTTGACGCCGGCCCCACATTCCTGATGTTGAAAGACGTGCTCGACGAGGTCTTCGTTGAGGCCGGGACGACCACGGACACCCTGCTGGACATGCGCCGGCTGGACCCCATGTACCGGCTCCATTTTTCCGACAAATCCATCGATACCTCGATGGATCGCGAGCGGATGAAGGCTGAGATCGCCCGCGTCTTTCCCGGCCGCGAGAATCACTATGATGAGTTCATGAGTCGTGAAAAGGTGCGGTTCAGAAAACTTTACCCCTGCCTGCAAAAGTCCTATCACACCCTGTCCTCATTGTTTTCGGGTAGCCTGATCAAGGCGCTTCCCCACATGGCGCTGGGCCGAAGTTTATTCTCCGAAGTCGTAAAGGTCTTTGGGAATGAGGATCTGGCGCTCTCATTCACCTTTCAATCCAAATATCTGGGCATGTCGCCGTGGGAATGTCCGGGCATGTTCGCGATGATTCCCTATATTGAGCACGCGTTCGGCATCTACCACCCCATTGGCGGCTTAAGTCGCATTTCCGACTGCATGGCAGACACAGCGTTCCGGAACGGGGCCGTGCTTCACCTGTCCACACCCGTCGCTGAAATCATCGTGCGCAACGGGGTGGCCACAGGGGTGCGTTTGGCCAGTGGTGACGTCGTCGAGGCCGATGAGGTCGTCATCAATGCCGACTTCGGGTATGCGGCCACCCGGCTCTTCGCCCCCGGCACCTTGCGGAAATACACGCCCCGTAAAATGCAGAACATGAAACTCTCCTGCTCCACGTTTATGATGTATCTCGGGCTGGACAGGACCTATGACACGCCGCATCACGAGATTGTGTTCGCCCGCGATTACCGCGCCAACATCGGGAGTATCTTCAACGGGAAGGAGCTGTCAGGCGATCTGTCGTTCTACGTGCGCAATGCCAGCGTGACCGATCCCACCCTGGCACCCGCCGGTCACTCCGCCCTGTACATCCTGGTTCCCGTTCCCAATTTACGCGGGGCCATTAATTGGGAAGAGCGCCGGAGCGCTTATCGCGAGATGACGCTCGATGCCATCGAGTCCCGCACCGGCATGAAACTCCGGAACCACATTGTCACGGAAAAACTCGTGACACCTGCGGACTGGAATCAAAGCTATCATGTGTACGAGGGCGCCACCTTCAATCTGGCCCACAACCTGGGCCAGATGGTCTATCTGAGACCTCGCAACAAATTTGAAGATGTCGACCATTGTTATCTGGTCGGTGGAGGAACGCACCCGGGAAGCGGCCTGCCGACCATCTACGAATCCGGCCGGATCTCCGCCAACCTGATCTCGCGCCGACACGGGGTGCCGTACGTGTCAGGCAACCTGGAAGTCTGAGGGGACCTGGGACAGGGAACAAGGGGAAACTGGGGACAGGCAATTCGGCAAGGTAGGGTTGTCTCATGAATTCCATCCAGCACCACGCCCAGTCTGTCACCGGGCGGAATAGGGACGGGTTTGCGCAAACAACTAACTGAATGACTTACCCAGCCCGGTCCTCGATCTTGCCGAGGGCGCGCAGGAGACCGTCGAGGATGGTGATGGGATGCGGGGGGCAGCCGGGAATATACACATCTACCGGAACTACGGCCCCTGCCCCGCTGCAGGTTTCAGGATGATCGACATAAGGCCCGCCGTTGATGGCGCAGGCACCCACGGCAATCACCAGCTTGGGATCAGGAACGGCGTCATAGGTTTTCTTCAAGGCCAGTTCCATGTTTTTCGTCACCGGCCCGGTGATGAGTACCCCGTCGGCATGGCGCGGCGAGGCCACAAACTGGATTCCAAACCGCCCGAGATCAAACACCACGGTGTTCAACACATTGCAGTCCGCCTCGCAGGCATTGCACCCGCCCGCGCAAACCTGGCGCAACTTTAGGGAACGCCCGAACAGCTTTCGGGTTTTCTCATCCAGCGCCGCCTTCAGCACGGGCTCGCTTCCGCCTACGATCAACGACTGGCGATCCCGCGCGGCAAGCTGGTGGTCGCGACTGAACCGGATGGCACCGGCCGGACACCCCTTTTCACACTCCCCGCAGAACAGACAACGCCCAAGATCAATCGCAACTTTCCCATCACGCTTCTCCAAGGCGCCAACGGGACAAACCCCGGCACACGAGCCAAGGTCACCGCCAAACTTTTCCTGATCAATAACCGGCATCCCTTGAAACCGATCAGGCAAGACCGGCGGTTTCTTGGGATATTTAATCGTGCGATGCCGCTGTTTCAGGCGCGCCAGAATGATGCTCAACATAGTGACCTCACCTTCACAAATCATGTCCACAGTAGGACAGGTTGAAACTCTTGTTGCAAAGCGGAAAATCGGAAATCTGCTGGTTCCGCATCGCCATCGCCAGTCCCATCCAGTTCAGGAAGGAGGGATCCACCACCTTGTAGCGGGCGAACCGTCCCTGCTTGTCGGTCAATGCCACATGGCATATCGAACCGCGCCAGCCTTCCACCAGGGAAACCACCAGGAACTCCGCCGCCAGTGCCCTGGACTCAGCCTGGACGGCCCCGCCCACGGGCATCTGCAACTGCTCCCGGATAAAATCACCCGACCGTTGAATTTCCAACCACCGGATATAGGCACGCTCAAAGACATCGCCACTGACCCCGGTTGACACGGGAATCTGGGCAAAACGATAGATACCCGCCGGGAAATCCTGACGCGCATCATACTCGGCGCCACAAGCTCGGGCAACGGGCCCGACCAGACCGATTTCCCGACACGTCTCGAGGGAGAGTTTCCCGGTTTCCTCAAATCGACTCATGACCGAAGGCGAATCCCAGAGCAAATTAACCGCATTGGCCGTATCCGTCATCGTGGCCTCCAACCGCTTGAGAAGCTCCGCCACTCCTGCTGCGTCCGCATCAAATCCAATTCCGCCGGACCGGATCAGGCCGTGCCCGAACCGGTTCCCGCACAGCACAGCGGTCATATTAAGAAAATCACCACGCAACCGACCGCAATAGGATGCCGTGGGCAAAAATCCAACATCTCCTGCCAGAGCCCCCAGATCGCCGGTATGGTTCGCGAGCCGCTCCAATTCGAGGGCAATGCCCCGGAACACCTGAGCCCGCGCCGGAACCGTGCACCCTGCCAGCGCCTCCATCGCCTGACAATACGCCGTGGTATGCCCAATCGTAGTGTCCCCCGCCAGAGTCTCAAATAGGTGTATCGTCCGTTTGTCAGGCCCCCCCATCAAGGCCCGTTCAATCCCCCGATGCTGGTAGCCCAGTGAAATTTCAAGATGGAATACCTGTTCCCCGTGGCACTGGAACCGGAAATGGCCGGGCTCAATGATTCCCGCATGAACGGGTCCAACGGCGACCTCATGAACTTCATCGCCCTCCACCTTGTAGTACTCCATGATCCCGGCCACCGGCGCCTCCGCCGCACGCCGGCCCCAGGCATCATGTCCGGGTCGCCAAGACTTCACAAAGCGGACCGGCTTGAGCCAGGGATGCCCTTCGGGGCGAAGCCCGAACTGTTCGGCAATTTCACGCTCAAACAGATGAACCTGGGGACACTCCGGAGTCAGGGACGGAAACGACTCGCCCGTAATCCGGGTTCGGGCCACGCGAAGTTGTCCTTCCTCACGAAAGGCCAGCACCGCATAAAGATCAACCCCTGTCTCACCCTCCGGCATATGCCCGAAAAAGGCGACCACCTTGGCACCATCCTCAACGGCTTCTCGAATCGAACCCCGGAAGACGGAGCCTTCCAGATCCGGAATATCGCGCCGGGCGACCGCCACGCTGTTTCGAGTCTGTGCCCATTTCAAGATCGCGGTCATGGCCTCACCTCCAGGTACGCCACCGCGTCGTGAAGCGCGGTGGTCAGAGAATTGGGGATGTACAACCCGAGCAGGATGGAAAGACCCAGGAATATCAGGATCGGGATCACCAGTTGAGGACGATCCCGGTACGACGTCGACGACGCCTGTGGCGAGGGCACGCCCTGTACCACACGCAACACCGTCGTTCCCATCCCGATGAAGACAATCGCCAGAACCGCCAGATACAGGGCTGCCACGGCATAGTGCCCGCCGTTGATGGCACCGGTCAAAATCGTGAACTCACTGATGAAGGGTCCGCCGGGCGGCGATCCGGTGACAATCAGAAATCCCGCCAGAAAGGTGACGCCTGACACCGGGAGCCGCCGCATGGCGCCACGGACATCATCCGTCAGCTTGCTGCCGTAGGCCCGGTGAATATTGCCCGCCGATAGAAACAGAACACCCTTGGTCACACCGTTCGTGATCATATGCAAGAGAGCCCCGAAAGTGGCCAGTCCGCCCAACCCGATCCCCAGAACCAGAATTCCCATGTGCTCGACACTGGAGTAGGCCAGCATCCGCTTGAAGTCCCGCTGACGCACCATAAACACCGCCGCGACCGCCATCGAGAACAGCCCGATAAAAACCAGAATCTCCCGGGCAAACGCCGCTTCCGGAGCGGCCAGACATATCTGATAGAACCGGAGGATCGACAAGAACGCGCAACTTGTAACGCCGCCCGCCAGCAAGGCGCCCACCAGTCCGGGCGCCTCCCCATAGGCATCCGGCTTCCAGGTGTGCATCGGCGCCAACCCCATCTTGGTGCCATACCCCACCAGGAGCAGTACAAACGCCGCATGCAGCCAGGGCCGCGACAACTGGGGTGCCATCTTAACCAGATCATCCAGAAGCAGGGTCGGAACCAGACCTGCGTGAAGCGACGAGTAGGCCAGGAAAAAAGATCCCAGCAGGGCCAGGGCAATTCCCACAGACCCGATGAGCAGATACTTCCAAGTCGCCTCGAGCGACCGCGCACTATGGTTGAAAAATAACAACGGCGCTGTGCAAAGCGTGGTGGCTTCGATAGCCACCCACATGAGTCCGAGATGATGGGAGAGCACGACCAGAGTCATCATCCCCAGCATCCCCAGAAGACACGCGCAGAAGAACCGGTTCTGGCGTTCGGGTCGCAAGGCCAGATAGGCCGGGGCGTAAAACCCGCAAATCGTAAAAATCACGCTGATCAGCCCGAGCACGAGTTTTCCCAGCGGATCCAACGCCAACCACCCCTGCAGCCCCGCCACCGGGTGTCCGCAGCATAACGCCCATCCCGTCATGCCCAGATGAACCACTCCGGCCAGGGGAATCAGCCAGGGACGCCAGCGATTCGACGGCACCACCAGCGCGGCGACCGCGATGATTAAGGGAACAAATATCAGCCAAAAGACCATGATCTACTCCTTTAATTCCGACAGCATGCTGGTGCTCACCGAGGAGAACTCCCTGCTGATTTTGTGAATAATGATGCCCATCACAAAGATGGCGACAAACAGGTCAAGCAGCACTCCCAGTTCAACCAGGAACGGGATGGCCTCCATCAACAACAGGCCGAAAATAAACACCCCATTTTCAAGAATCAAATAGCCCACCACCTGCGTGATTGCCTTCGACCGGGTGGTCAGGATCAGGAATCCGGTGAGCACCGTGGATAACGATGCAGGCACCACCAGTGAGCTCATGTGATCATGCGCAATCGGGAGCGTCTTGGAGAACAACAACGCCAGCGCCGTACCCACCGCTCCGAGGAACAGGGAGGCCACAAACCCCACAATCGGCTCCACCTCCCGGCGAATCACCACCTCGCGGACGGCATGAAACAGCATGCGGGGAATCACCACCCCCTTCAGCGCCACCGTGGCACCCGCCATCAATGCCACCCAGATCATGAAGCTCCCGTGGGCCATGACGATCATAAACCCCAGCAAAATCCCCTGCACCGCGACAGCCTGGATCAACGTGCGCAAGCGGCTCGCCCCCAGGGCCACAAAATTCAGCAGCAGCACCACAACCAGAATAGGATCAATGAAGTCTTTCATGAATTTACCTCAGTAGCGTCCCACAGGACGCAGGTTAGAAGGCCGAAGGCTGCAGACTGTAAGGAAATTCGCACAATCTTGCTTACTTTAATGTTATGTCATTTTGATAATTTCAGGTTCACCAATCTATATTTTACCTTCAGTCTTCAGTCTAAACCGCTTCAGCCTTGGCGTCCCAATGGGACGCCAATGAATTTACCTCAACAGCAGGATCACACCAAATGCCGACAACAGACACGCCGCCACGAGAAAAGTGGGAACAAAAACCATCCGGAACCGGGCCATCATCGACTCCACTATGCCAATCAACACCGCCAACCCCAGCATCCCGGCCAAAAACAGCCCCCAGTCGTACCAGGGATTTCCAAGTTCAAACGGCGCCACGACACGCAACAAAACAGCCCCCATCACATACAGCTTCATCGCCGCCCCGTACAGGATCATCCCGAAAGCGGGACCGCTGTGATCCAGAACCATGACCTCATGAATCATCGTCAATTCCAAATGCGTGTTCGGGTCGTCAAAGGGAATGCGGCAATTTTCAACCAGCAAAACGATAAACAGGCTCGCCGCCACCAGGACCAGCGACGGGGCCGCCGCGCCCGCTCCCAGCGGAAAAGTTCCGTCCAGCATCGTGGTCAGGGACAGCGATCCCGACAACTTCGCCAACACCAGAAATCCAAAAAACAACGCCGGCTCGGCAAGACAGGAAAAAGTCACCTCCCGAGCCGAACCCATCCCCTCAAACGCCGAGCCGGTATCCAGCGCTGCCGCTGCCGTGAAAAATCGGCCCAGTGCAAACAAATAGGCAAAGAGAATCATGTCGCCATTGAACGATACCGGCGCCGAATGTCCCCCGAAGGGAATCAACATGCCAGCCAGCAGCGCGGTCGCCAACCCGACCACCGGCCCGGCTCGAAATATCCAGGTTGTGGTCGTACTAAACACGGATCCTTTCTGAAATAATTTCGAAAGGTCATAATAAGGCTGCAACAGCGGCGGCCCGATGCGCCCCGCAAACAACGCCTTGGTCTTGCCAATGACCCCTAACAACAGGGGCGGCATGACCAGCAACAGAAGAATATGAATAACTATATGACTCATAACGACTTCCCGGTTATCTCCATAATAACAACGCTATTAAAAAAAGGACGATGTAAAACAAGTAGGCATGGATATTTCCCGCCTGCAAAAAACGGAATGAGGAAAAAAACTTCGCTCCGAACCGGAACGCCGGCTTCAGAATGACATCCAGCAAAATATCCGGAACATGGCTCTTGAAGGTTGTTCGCCCAGGGAATACGGCCTCCACGCGGGGAACCTTAACCCGGGGATGCTGAATCCACCCGAACAGTGTCCCCAGTATCTGAGCGAAGGACGAGGCCGTGTATTGCATCCGCGCCGAAGGCGCCGCATAGCCGCAATCCCAGGTAATCCCGGAAGTTGCCCCGCCCTGTGTGATCCGCTTCCTCATCGCCAGCGTAAAGAGCCCCAGTAAAGCCACCAGCGTCAGGGAACCCAGACTGATCCAGCCGAACGGAACCAAAGTCGCCAGACGCGGCACCTCATCTGTTCCATCAAGAAGCCACGCCAGGATTCCTTGATCCAATACAGGCGCCACCACGATGGGGGCAATTCCAATACCCACACACAGTACCGCCAAAACCAGCATGGGGCACGTCATCGCGCGGCCCACTTCATGGGCATGCTCACCATGCCGTGACCGTGCCGTGCCCAGAAAAACAGCCCCGAAGGCCTTCACAAAACAGGCCAAGGCCAAGGCCCCGATCAAGGCCAGAACCGGCGCCACAAATGCGGCGGCGGGCCAGGACAGGGTCTGGCCGATGCCTAGCGACCGGAACGCCCCGATATAGATCAGCAACTCGCTCACAAACCCATTCAAGGGCGGCAGCCCGCAAATGGCAATCGCACCCACTGCGAAACAGAGTGCCGTAACCGGCATCACCCGCCCCAGGCCACCCATGTGATCCATGTCGCGGGAATGCGTCCCATGAATCACCGCCCCGGCACTGAGAAACAACAGCGCCTTGAACAGACCGTGGTTCCAAACATGCAGGAGCGCGCCAGCCAGTCCAAGGACAATCCATTCCACACAATTCAATGAACGCCCAACCAGCGCCAGCCCGATCCCCATCACAATGATCCCGATATTCTCAATGCTGTGATAGGCCAGCAGTCGCTTCAAGTCATGCTGTCCCAGGGCCATGACCACGCCGAGCACTCCGGAGACCGCCCCCAGGATCAGCAGAAGCCCACCCCACCATACCGGCGGATCCGGGAGCCATGAGGTGATGCGGATCAACCCGTAAATTCCGATCTTGATCAGCACACCCGACATCAACGCCGAAACATGACTCGGCGTCATCGCATGGGCGCTGGGTAGCCAGATATGAAGAGGCATCAGCCCCGCTTTGCAACCGAAGGCCAGAACCGCCAGAATAAACACGACGGTCGCCATTCCCGGACTGGCCAACTCAGCGGGAAGCGGGCCCAAGGCATAGGATCCCGTAGCCACCCGCAACAAGGCAAACAAGGCAAACAGGCACAAGGTGGAAATATGGGTTGTGATCAGGTAAAGCCATCCCGCCTGCCGCACCGCTCGATCCTCATCCTCCGTTGTCACGAGGAAAAACGCGCTCAGCGCCATGACTTCCCAGGCGACCAGAAAAAGGATGGCATTTGCGGACACGGCCACCGTTGCCAGGGCCGCCGTAACCAATCCGTAAAATAACCGGAGTTTCCGGCCATTGTGCGGGTGAGCCTGCTGACTCCAATACTCAGTCCCGTAAATGCCACCGAGCGCCGGAATCAGAAAAATCGGAATCAGAAAGATCACCGCCAGGCCATCCACGCGCATCATCGCGCCTGTGACGGGGTGGCTCCACAGCGATCCGATGGCGCCCGCCATTCCGAATACGGATCCAGCCACCGCCAGGCGCACCGAGAGCCCCTGCCCCATATTATCGTGGCACGAACTAAACAGTCCCGGCACGCCGCTCAGGGCGTGACATACGATTCCAAGAATGATCAACCACTCATTCATGGACCACCCACTCCCGGATGGCCAGCCAGGCAAAGGCGGCCAGCAAGATCACAACGAAATACAGCATATAGCTCTGGATCTTTCCCTGCTGAACCCAACGCAGGAGGGTAAGACGCTGCATGAGCCACTCGAAAAAAGGCTGGTAGAGAATCCGGCTCATCGTATCGGGATACCCCGTGGTCATTTTTCCCGCCTCCGGGAAAAACCCTTCCGGTAATACCACACGGGTCTTGGGACGCATCGCCCCGGGAAAAAGCCGGGTGACGATCAATTCCGAAAAAGACTGGCCCGTGTATTGGATCCTCGCTGTCGGGGCGGGATAGCCACACCCCCAGGTCTCATCCGCCCTTGAGGGACGGTTTCGGATCGAGGCCAAAAACAGCGCCGTGATCGCGCCCAGCATGATCCAGATGATCGCATTCATCAGGCCCAGTAACGGAAGAGGTGATGCTGAAGAATTCAACACCGCCAAGAACGACTCTGTGGGAATAGCGAACACAAACTCCACCGTACGGGAAAAAACAACGATGAGGGCAAGAGGAAACACGGCAGCCATCACGCAGCACCCGGCCAGGATCACCAGCGGAAGGGTCATCCAGGGCGAAGATTCATGAGCGTTACGGGCCTCCTCACTTCGTCCAGTACCCAACAGGACAATTCCAATCAAACGCACAAAACAGATCATCGCCATCCCGCCGACAAGAGCGAGCACTCCCACCGTCAACAGCAGGATCATCCGGCTCCCCCCGGAAAAATCCAGTCCCCCGTTCAATAATGACATATAAATCAGCCATTCACTGACAAACCCATTCAGCGGCGGCACCGCCGCAATGGCCAGCGCGCCCAACACCATGACCACTCCGGTTCGCGGCATGCGAGCCATCAATCCGCCCAGACGTTCCATGTCCTTCGTTCCCGTCGCATGCAGGATGCTTCCCGCCCCCAGGAACATCAGCCCCTTCATTAGGGAATGGTTCCAGATATGCAAAAACCCGCCCGCCAGGCCCAGCATCGCCACAACGGGATGGCCGAGCGTCAGCCCCCACAAGCCAACCCCCAGCGCCAGAGCAATCAACCCGATATTTTCGATACTTGAATAGGCCAACGCACGTTTGATATCCCGCTGAAACAGGGCCAGCGTCACACCAAGCAAGGCCCCCACCACGCCAATCCCCACGAGCACAGGCCCCCACCAGGGCGCCGGCGGACCCAGAAACATCATCATCCTCAGAA
>CAZOZF010000009.1:38405-40228 GCA_964584205.1 uncultured Verrucomicrobiota bacterium | reverse complement strand
ATAACTCGCAACACGCTTGGTGAGCCGGTGGTTATTAACCAACAGCCGGGAGAGCCACATGCGAGAACAGCCAGTTACGGTAGAGGAATTCATCCGGTATCTTGATGGCCGGAAGCGATGGACGAACAGTGCAACGCTGATCGTTGATCTGCAAACCGACAAGAGAACCCTGTGCCGACTGGCCGACGAGGCCGACGGGCGCATCATATCCGGAGTCAACGGATACAAGCTCCAGGATCACGCCACCCGCGAAGAGGTTATGGCGGCATATAAACACCTGGCCGACCTGATCGACGCCATACAACACCGATGCTCCGCCCTCATGACGCGGTATCACCGGCGGGAAAAGGAAATCGCTGACAAAAACCAAATGAGCCTCTTTTGAGATGACCCATGAATCCACAACCTCGACGGGATCCAGGGGCAATCTGGTTACACCGGGCACTCAGATCCTCCGCCATATGGTCAGCGCCTCCGGAATATCTCAAAGTATGGATCCACATCCTGCTCACCGTGCCTTACGCCGGCGACAACGCCGGAACCAAAGCATACTTTGCGGCCAGGGAAGACTGCCCAGGCGTCTCGCACGATCAATGGAAGCGCGCCATCGGCTGGCTCCGAGACCAGGGCTCAATCTCCATCACCAGGATCCGGCAGGGCGTGCTGGTCAAGGTTTGCCATTTCTCCCGGTACCAGAGGACGGAAGGACAGAAACAAGGCACCTTACCGACGGCGCCACTGATGGCCATGTGGCAAAAGGCGACGGGCGGGCCCATGTCCGGACGCAACACAACGATCCTGGAGCGGCTCCTATCAAAACACGGCGCTGCGTCAGTATCAACCGCACTGGAGCACTACCTGGCCGCGACCGAGCCCAGGTACGCCTCCATCGCTCGCCTGGAGGAGACCTTCGGGACCTGGCTTGCATCCCCCACCCCAAAACAACCACAACCCCGAGGACGCTCCGCGCTCTCCGGGCACAAGGGAACCACTGATTATGGAGCCATCGACCCCACAAAATAAACGCTGTGAATGCGGAGAAGACTTCAGCCCGGAGTTTGGCGACGGCGGAGTCTGCGGAAATTGTCGCCCGCGGCTGATCGCAAAAGGATACCGGCAGGCAATGGAACGGATGCCGGAACGCTACCGAGTGGCCACCTATGACGAACTCCAAGGGGTCGACAAGCAGCTTAAACGCGCCCACGAATGGGCACTATTGCACGCCCATCATGAATCCTGGTTGACTATTCAAGGCTCCAGCGGGAACGGTAAAACACACCTCGCCGCCTGCGTTGTCCGGGAAGTCATCGAGAAATACGTTAAGGAAGCCCACTGGATCAATGCGGCCGTGTTTGGATCCGAAGTGCTTGACCTGACCTTTCGGGGCGGGGTCGGAAGCTACATATCCACCTTCACCAGCCCCTATCTGCTCGTCATTGACGACCTTGGCGTTGAGGGAGCGTCAGAATCTGTTCGGACGGCCATGTATAGGCTTATCAATACACGCTGGGAACGCCGCTTGCGCACCATAGTGACCACCAACCTTTCCCTGGCCGATGTGGCCACCAAGCTGGGACAACAGATCGCCGACAGACTGCTTAGAACAGGGCGCTTTATTAAATTCGACGGCGAGTCCTACGCCTGGAAGCAAATTCACGATCGAAACAAACAAAATGAGGGAAGCACCCTGGACCCAACTCCCGGCGGGCCAAGCCAGGCAGGCGGTAACGCTTGTCCCGGGGTGCCCCCTCTCCATTCGACAACAGAAAGGCCAGGACAATGAAAACAGCGGGCTTAATAGGCGAAATCGTGATTTCAGGCGC
>CAZOZF010000009.1:0-38305 GCA_964584205.1 uncultured Verrucomicrobiota bacterium | reverse complement strand
AACAACCGGCGGCGGCCGCGCCATTCGTAGGCGCATTTTTAGGCCAATCATCAAGAACGGCATCGCGATACAGGTCGACGGCAAGCGCTACGAAATCCGTCACGACGGCTGGAGGAGGCTCCACCCATGAACCGAAACGAAGCCATCACCATGGTCCTGACCGAACTCGAGCACGCCAAGATGCTCCATCCAGTCTGGCCGGCGAA
This sequence comes from uncultured Verrucomicrobiota bacterium, assembly GCA_964584205.1. Classification (GTDB taxonomy): domain Bacteria; phylum Verrucomicrobiota; class Kiritimatiellia; order CAIKKV01; family CAITUY01; genus JAABPW01. The sequence continues at coordinate 38,099 of CAZOZF010000009.1, read as the reverse complement.
CCGGATCCACCAGGCCGCCATCGTCATGGAGGAGGCGGGGGAACTTATCCAGGCCACCCTTGAGGCCCGCTATGAGCCACACAAGGGCGGAACGCCCCTCAAAGAGGCCGTACAGACCGCCGCAATGGCTATACGGTTCCTCATGGACGCCGGCAGCCAGGTATCCCATGAAATCATCACCAAGGTCTTTTCATTCATCGATCGAGACCGGGAAATCTATCCGGCGTCGCTCGACCAGATCACCGCGGCCACCAGGATATTCCGGGCATGTGGCGAGCTGGAAGAATCCCGCCTCACGGCAGCATACCGAACCGCGGCGATGGCGATCCGGTTCCTGGAGGATAATGCGCCATGAAATACGAATTATCATTCGCGTGTGGGGCTACGATGCTCGTGAACAGCGTCGAACACAACAATGTCGGTAGCAGTCTAGTTGTCGGAACATCCCCGCACCAAGGCCATGATCGGCCACAACTGAACGGCAAGCACGCCCCGTGTCCGTGGGCGTGTCCATCCACGATCAAATTGAGCGGGCGCAAGTTTTATCCGAGAGGGACTTTCGAAAACGGACAGCGAGGCATGATGATGTCTTGCAAGATTGTGGCGGTCAATGAACTGGAGGCCGTATGAGCGATGAGAAAACAATTCAACTGTATGGAGATTGGCTACTTGTCCAAAAAACTCCAACGGCAGGCATAGAGCGCAGCGAGATCATGGATTCAGACGGAAACTTCATCTATGACGCTTGTAGGATGATAACGGAACAAGAGGCCACGATGTTTTGTCGTGGCTTTGAGTATGGCTTTTCTAGGGGAAAATCACAAGGCGACCTTGATGCAAAATCAGCAATAAAAAGGGCAATTGGATTATGAAAAAAATGATTCTTAAATTGTATTATAGGCTAGTTATGGTGCACCTTGCTTTACGATGGGTGCGTTCATTTAATCTAGGTGACAGGGTTATCCACAACGGCAAGGAATACACGCTTGTGCAAGGGGTATGCCAACCATACTGGGACTTAGCGAGAGAGGAATATGTTCACCGCGCCCATGAATCCGCATTTAGGAAGGTTCGATCAATCCGCAATTACTGGCATGGATTCAGTTCTGGATATTGGTTTTACCGTACGTGCTGGTTTGATATCTGGGTGAACAATGGAATAGAAGACTGGATGCGTGGTTGTCGGATCTGGAATGGGAGGCCGCTTTGAACTTGAAAGAGCGCCCCATACTTTTCAGCGCCCCGATGGTGCGGGCGATCCTTGACGGGAGCAAGACCATGACGCGGCGGGTGGTAAAATTGCCGGCCGACATCATTCCGGAAATGACAATGGTTGATCCAGGCGGAACCATTTTCGGCGAGGGTCCCTATGTCAAAGCGTGGCACAACTCCGATGGCGAAAAGATCATGTACCCGCGAATTTATTGCCCCTACGGCCAGCCCGGAGACCGCCTGTGGGTACGGGAAATATGGGGAATCCATACCTGTATTGATGCCGCCTATCAGTGCGACCGTTGCGAAGCGGGTAAAGGGTTGATGTTCTACAGAACTGATCATGCCGACGCAGAAAGTGCAGCGGCGTATGGAATCCCAATCTCTCGCTGGCGCCCCTCAATCCACATGCCCCGCTGGGCCAGTCGGATCACGCTGGAGATAATCGGCGTCAAGGTGGAGCGGGTCAATGATATTTCTGGTCCTGATGTAGTGGCGGAAGGAATCCCGTCAGGAAACTTTGTTGAGTTCATGAATCTATGGGACTCCATCAACGCCAAGCGTGGATTCGGCTCGCTTGTGAACCCGTGGGTGTGGGTGGTCGAGTTCAGGAGGGTCCCGAAATGAGCCGAACATTTCATGTCTGTCAATCCGTGGAAGGCCCCCTAATGCGCTTCAAGGCCGCTGACTGGAAGCGTATGGCTAAATTTGTGACTCGAGATGATGGATCGAGAATGACAGGAGAACAGTTGAAGGCGGAATTCATTGAGGAATTGTCAAAAGGTCACAAGGTTATACCGTTTGGAAAACCCTGCGATGGATTCAGCTATGTAACCGGCTGCCCTGGACACGAGGAACCGAAAGAGACGGTGAACCATGGGTGAGCAAAAGCGATTTGACATCTTCTTTGATCGACATATTGGCCTAGGTGTCCGGTGGATGTCGGCCAAGTGGTCGTCATTCTCGATACTTGAACTTTCGATTGGGTTGCCTGGTTTTTCAATCGTCATAGGAATAGGAGCGAGGAAGTGAACAAAACAAAAATCCCCTGGTGTGATTACAGATGGAACCCGATTGTGGGTTGCTCCCCGGTGTCCGAAGGGTGCCAGAACTGTTACGCGGCGACATTGTCGCACCGCTTTGGAGAGCCATGGGGAAAAGCGCACTGGAGGCCGGAAAGGCTAGACGAACCCGCCAGAACCAAGAAGGCCGGTCGCGTATTCGTTTGTTCAACATCTGACCTGGGCCGAGAGGATGTAGATCCACAGTGGCGATTTGCCATTGCCTGCATGATGTTGGCGAATAAGAAACACACCTATATCGTGCTCACCAAGCGGCCTGGCCCATGGCTGAACATGTTCGCGCTCCTCGCCTGGATCGGCGTGACGGTCGAAAACCAGGCACAGGCCGAAATCAGGATTCCGGAGTTGATCAAAATCAACAATGCCACCCGATTTGTGAGCGTCGAGCCGATGCTGGGCCCGGTCGACCTAACCAAGGTGCGCTTCCCGTCAGGATTCCTCGAAAACGTCCTGAATACCACCGTCAGCGAATATGCAGCTCCAATCATTGATCGGCTCAACGGTATCGACTGGGTAATTGCGGGCCCCGAGACAGGCGCCGGCGCCCGACCTTGCCGAGACTCATGGATTAACCAACTGGCCGACCAGTCGCCCGTATTCTTTGACAAGCGCAAAAACGGAAAAAGAAGGGAATGGCCAGTATGAATGATGCTCGAAATAGAATTGAGAATACAGCGACAAGTGCCGTTTATCTGGCCTTTGGGTCTGCCACAAAAGACGAACTACTTTCACTGATCACCTACCTCGTCACGGGTCCACTGTTTGGAAAGAAAATCCAAGTCGACCGCATGCACGAGAAATTGAACGAAATTCGCGTGGACGCCCTATTGGCCGAGATGGAGGAGCTTTCCGAGCGAATGCCGTCCGTCACGGGCCCCGAGTGGCGCCGCCTGGCCGACCGGTTCACCATTGTGAACGATAGGCTCAATGAACTTCAAAGGTCAGACAAAAAGGAGGAAGCATGCAATTCAACAAACTAAAAATCGAGCGGATGACCTATGGCGAGAAACGTGGTCAAACGATCGCCACACTGGAAATCCAAGGGAAAACCGTCACCATGGAGCTGCAGCTTGACGAGATCGCCAGCCACAAGATCCTGCTGGCTTGCGCCGATATCGTCGCAGAGAGCGCCCAGGCTCAGGCGTTTGCCTTCCGGCAAGAGTTCCTCGAGGCCGTAGGAATCACAAGCGGCATAGATCGCGGAAGCGGAAAAGACTGGTCGACGTCCGGGAAACCCGGCGAAGTACTCAAATTCCCTCCACAATGAGCAATCCAACCAAACCCACCGCCCAGGCCGATATGCGGCAATTCGTCCGGATCGAGTTCGCCCGGTCTCTTGTGAACATCCGACCAGGCGAGGCCCGCCACCCCTGGTATTGGTGCATCATCATTCAGGATGGTCACATATATGCCATATCGAGTGGATTCGACACCCTGGCCGATGCCATAAAGGACCTCATCTTTAATGGCGCCGAGAAGGCGCTGGAGGCCGAGACGCGGCTGGCTGAGTCATATTGTGGCCCACACCAGAGACCGTATGCCTTGTCGGTTGTCAATCCATGAAAGTCTGTCAGGAGATTAAAATGAATGTTTCAGAGATTACGAATGAACGATTACGCATTTTATCGCTAGGACGTGAACAGGCCAACTGTGAGGAAACAGTGTGTTTTGCACAGGCCGAATTAGCCAAGCGGAATGGCGACGGGGATATGCGGGATTTTGAGGTTAAGCATCTCAAACTTAAATCGGAATATCCGGCTTATCGTAAGATCGAAGCTACAAACGGATGGTGGATTGTGGAAATTGGTGAACCGCATACCATTGCGGGTGCTGTAATTTTTGAGGCAGTACGCAGCCCTTTTCAGGGATCGTTTAATGATTGGAACGAAATCACCGCCGCTGAATACGAAGCCGCCAAATCCCCCCTCTCCGTAGCCGTGGCAGGAGAGGCGAAGGAGAAGCCGGAGCAGGTTTTTCACGAGATGATTTGCGATAGGATGAATTGTCCAGACACGAATTGCACACACTATAGCTGCCACAATGAAACGCCATCCTGTTTCCGGATACAGCGAGGTGTGTGTGGTGGACGATGTGTTGCCTATGCCGCAACACCCACCCCACTCACCAAGCCCCTGCCTGTCACAGAGGCCGAGCACTTATCCGCAGCAAAACTGGAGTGCGACGTGTTGATCGAGAAGATAATGGATGCTGTACCACCTGCCAAACAGGTGGAGCCTGCGGAGCCGTGGAATACTTCGGTGTCTCACTTCATGCAGTTGGAGGAAATTCGACGCAAGCACGATGCGCTTGAGGCAGAGGTGCGGGAGATTAGGAAGGAGAGGGTAGGATGATTTTAACCACAAGTAACTCTGGCCATCCAATGTGGCTAGATGCTCATAGCACTACTTGCAACGTTGCCTAAATAAATGGTTGACCTCCAAAAGGCATGAGGACTACTATTTCCTCATGAAAACGATCAACTACATCCAATGTTCTGTGGCTTTGTTCATCGCCGTGGTGCTTGCGCTTTGGATTGAGGGGAAGACTTTCACCACCGCATTCTTGACGGCCCTTTGGCCCACCATTGTCCTGGTCATCATGCTTACCGTTATTTTTTGGCTCAAACCAGCCCCAAAAGCATGAAAGCGCTTTCGGCGTTCGCGGCCGGGGTCATTCTCACGCTGATCATCATCGGTTCACTGGGCCTTCGCTACAAGCCCATTGTATTATCCTGCACAATCAAAGGCGTCCGAGTTGAAGTTCTTCACGTCTATGACCGATTAACCGGAAAAGACGTCGAACAATATCCCGCCCTCTACAATAAGGATCCCTTAGGGATTCTTCCCTGATTTGAGATACCCGCGCCGATTCAACATCTCGACCAGTTTCCCCTTTTCCTCATTCCCGCCGGCATCCCTCAATATCTGCAAATTCCGAATCATTTCCGGATCCGCCCGCGTTGAGTCACTCTTCGCCTCGCGCAGTCCCTTCTGAATCAGCAACTTTTTCAGATAATCCTTGTGCGCCGCCGCATCCATCCCAAACGGCCGTTCACCCTGGACCATCTCCGCCACATTTAGCCGCTCCCTAGCATTATCCCGCTTCGATGCTTCTTTGATCTTTGCAACATCTTCCCAAAGCCCCCGATCCGACACCTTCACGAACCGGCTGGCCACGTTCCCCAAGAAAGGAGCCCCCAGCGCCTTCTCCAGAGTCGTCTGGATACTCCGGGAGTCTTCAGACCGGAACCGGATAATGATTCCCCCACCCGCCTCATTCCAAAGCCCCTTGGCGGCCGCCTGGGCCGTCCGGGCGTCTTGCGCCTCCCAGGTCGTCTGGTCAATCATGGGTTGTTGCCGGAAAGTATCCGTCGGGTTCTGGCCGCCCAACAGCTTCCCGATATCCGCGAGCAGGCCAATCGCGGGATTGGCACGCGGTACCTGTCCGCCGGCAAAGCTAAACGTGTCCGCGAACACGTCTTTCAACTCACCATCCCCAAGCGATTTCAACGTTTTCCAGAATATCCCGCCGATCATCCGGGCATTCTCTTGCTGCGGAAGCCGCAAATAGACGACCTTCCCGCCATCCGTCATCCCCACAGGCGCGCACAGGTAATTTGCCAGGTCATACTCGGGAATAAGTCCATACATCTCCTGCAGCGAGACTTCCCCAGGCATTTTCTCCGTTTTGTCGTCGTCAGGAGAGAACCATTCCCGCACCTTGGCCACCGCAGCCGCAAACAGGCCCCACTTAATGGCCCAAACAATCATCCTCGGCAACACCACATAAGCCGCCGTTTTGATTCCCCAGGCCGCTTTTCCGCGCCGGAAGGCCTCCGCCTCCGCCCGTAAACCTTCCTTGTTGGCATTCGAGAACATCAAAAGGTTATTGTAGATCGGATAAAGGGCACCTTTCCGCAGAAACGCCGGGCTCGCCACCGTCCGAACAAGGTGCGCAATCTCCTGATCTGTCATGGTCGGGTGATTTTTCTTGAGCCAGGTATAGGCCGCGATCTGGTTCGAGCGCTCAAAAGACTTCCCAATACCCGTCCACCAGTCCAACGCCGCCGAAATCATTTCCGCCGGATGACTCAAATTCGACCATTCCACCTTCTTCGGCTGGACCTGGACCAACAATCGATCGAGTATGGTATCCTCTTCCGTGGCCTCCTGTGACCGCGAAACCATGGAAATCAGCATCTTATGCTTGAGCATCTCCTGGACAACGGGCCCAGGCGTACCGAACACACTCTTAAAGCCTTCCCGGACTCCCTTAGCCCAGTGCCAGGTATAAGACCCCACGGGGCTCGACAAGCCCGGCAAATGCGCCACAGCACCATGATAGTCCCGGAACAGGTTCATAGCCCAGAATCCCGGATTGGCGTCCGTAAAAGCGAAGCGGAAGGGCCTCATGGTCGCCCCAAGCACGCGGCCCAGAGTTCTCAACCAATGCGGATCCTCGTGGGCGAAATGCGCCGCCACCCACTTGTCGACATAGTACCCATTAAATTTGCCGCCATCCACATACCCCAAAAGCTCCTGGTGAGGATCATCCGGCTCAACCGCCTCCTGGAATCGGCCATTCCACCGAGTCTTGGCCACCGCGATCTCCCCAGGATACGCCTTTTTCATAAAATCGATCACAGATTTACGTGCCACATTGCGCAAAGTGGCGGAAATCAGGCTCAAATCTTTCTGAACAGTAGCCACAAACGGATTCTTAATGGCGGCCAGTGTTCCCACTTGCCGATACACTCGGGGCCCCACCGCCGATCCATACCTGGCTTTCATGTAGTCAACCAGGTCAAAGGTCGCATAGGCGATATTGTCGCCCGCTTTTTCCATCAATTCAGTCGACCAGGATCCAGACGCTTCAACGTCATCCAAAACATGCGCTTTCCGCAGCGTCCAGAACGCTTCCCAAGCCTTGTCCATGACAGCCGACGCTTCCGGACCGAATCCCGCCAGGATCCGCTCTGCAGCCGCCGGATCCACCCCAAACGGATTCGCCAGCGCGCCCCGCTCATTCTTGACGCGCTTTGCCAAGGCATACAACCCGAGCATGTCAGTGGTCAGCCCAGCCCGGCTCAACGGCTCGAGTACATCCCGCCCCAACAGCTTCAAATAGGCTTCATGCGCCGAGCCAACATAAATAGCGTCCTCAATGGCATACCGGGGATTATCCATGGCATCCAGTTCGCGCTCCCCATATTCCCGTATTTTGCGCAAAATCGGATCCGCCGTGTCAATGAAGCCAAACCGCAGGGCAGTCACAATCTCATTCCAACCCGTTTGACGCGCCTTCAGGTTGTCACGCTCGCGCCCCTCGGCCTCCCGGAATCCCTCCAGGATATCCTGAACAAGCCGCTTGTCCGCCTCGCCGCCGATCAGCTCCGCCTGGATCTCATCCCATACCCGCTGAAATTCCGGACGGTTCCCCATCCACCCAAACAAAGCCTTGTCGAATAGTGGCGCGATCCGGCGCAACGCCTCGGGCCGGTTCATCATCACACTGAGGGAATCGGCCAGTAATTCCTTGGCCGAATACCGGTATTCCGTGAAATGCGGGTCAAGGTCCTCATCAAATGGCTTCCACCACTGCGTCAAGGCCTTCAACTCTTCCGTGATCTGCTCCTTAGTCACCAGGTTGCGCGCTTTCGCTTCCTTGGCCAACATGCGCCCATAAATTTCAGCCGTAAGCTTGTTTACGCTCGCATCCCGCGCCTTGCGCTGCGCCTCATTAGCGCCCGGTACCGGCGGGATCTGGGCCCGGGCCTGCTTGGCCGCCTCCGCCCGGAACTCCTTCCGCTCCTCCTGGGTAATCAGATCCTGGAATTGAGGAAGCTGCCCCAGCATGTCATTCATGTACTGATTCAGAGCCGCAATTCGCCCGAGAATGTTCCCCTTGGCCATACTACGGTCCGGCAGCCAATCGTAGGCGTGCCCAATCTCATGCGCCAACGTGGCAAGGGCCTGCCGCGGTTCCTGGCTTTCAGGCTTGGCGTATTCCTGCTCGAGAAGCTCCCGGTACCGATTGACCTCTTCCGAACTATTCGGATTCTGAACCTCATCCCGCGCCTGCTTCAACAGTTCACCCTTCCGCGCATCGGACACCGGGTCAAAGATCGACGCCAACAGCTTAATCTGGCCGGCACCAGGATAGAAGGCTCCAAGTGCATGGCCTCCCATGATCCGGATTCTCTTTTGGACGGCCGGCGCCCGGTTCCCCGTCATTTCCTTATAAAGTCTCACAAGCGACGGCATTGTCATCACCGCCCGGCCCGTGGTGGGCTCTACCATCCCGCCGGGGATCGCCCGCGGCTCCCACACTCCGCCAACCGTTCCCCCAAGGTCCTCACCCTGCGCCAATTCACGAGAAACGCGCCTCGATCGCCCCTTGCCAGGCGAAGCCATATCGGCCAGGGCGCCACCATCCTCATCCCCGCCAAACTCCTCCTGGCTTCCGCCCGCCATTGGCAATCCTGCCTCTTTATCGAATCCCGCAATATCAATATCGGCGCCCTCCTGGATCCGCGTCATGAGTTCGATTTTGGCCTTTTGAATGGCCTGCGCCCTGGAGTCGCCATAGGTGCCAGACGCATTCAGAAAGATCACTCGACCCGTGCTCGCCGTATTGCGCCGGCTGATCCGGCCCAGGACCTGCTGGAACATGTCCCCGGCAAAGATCGGGGTAATCACAATCAGATCCCGCGGCGCATCCCCCACAACGTCATCCAGGTTGATTCCCGCTCCGCCGCTGGCCGCCGTCATCACCACCGCGCCGGCATGCCCATTCTGGAACCGCGCCACTTCCGCCGCCTTATCGCCGGCGCCGAAGATTTCAGCCACTATCACGCCCTTGGCTTTCAATTCCGCCACGATCCCCTTGGCCACCGCGGGAATGGTGTACTCCCGGCCAATGGTCTTAGCCCAGACGGCATATTTCCAATTAGGCACCGTCTGGCCCTTCGCATTTTCGACCATCATCGGGGGTGCCTTTAACCGCTCCGAGGTGTCGACCTTGCTCACAACAACAATGGGCCGTCGCCCTTCAGTTATGGATTCCAACGCCTTTTCGATGGCTTTCTTGATTTTCAGGCTTTCCCCGAAATGGTGGGAAGCATTCGTGGCCTGACCCTTGAAATTCTTCGCCGCGATACTGTTCGGCGGATAATGCGCTGACAGCCCCTGGTAATACGAAACGATTCTTTGGTCAAAGTCCAGGTCAGAGGGTGATACCTTGACCTCTTCCGAGCTTAATTTCGCCATCAAGGGATATTCCCGGCGGATCATGGCTCCCTGTTTCACCGCCTCATTGCGCATATTGGCCAGGTTTTTCAGAACGTCCGCCCATGAAACACCCGCCCGCTTGGCGATCATGTTCTTGACTTCGCCCGTATCCGGATCCCGGACCTGCTTCCACTCGAAACCCAGCATGCCGCCAATACGGTCCGGGGCAATGCCCGTCACTTGCGAAAGGAAATAGACCGAGCCCGTAGGCCGATCCATAGGGGTCGCCGTGGCGAAAACAACGTGCTTGGCTTTCCCAATATATTCACTCGCCACAGTCGTTTTAGCAGAAGTCAGGTTTTTAAGTTCGTGCGCCTCATCGAAAATCACAAGGTCATATCGGCCAGTCTTATCTATTTCCGTTCGGTTCGAAACAACTTTGCCTTTTTCCATCCGGAGATTTCTGACTGCCACTCCAGACTTGAGCCCATCATAAGTGGTCAAGTCAAACTGGTTGACATTCACGCCCATCCGTTTGGAGTCTGAATAGAAAGAGCCTTTAATGACCTGGGCGTTTTTGGTGACAATCAATACCCGCGCCCCAGGATTCTGTTTGGCGAAAAGGTCGGCAGTCAGCAGGATCTGGGTGGTCTTCCCCATCCCGGTCCCATCGGCCAACAGGAAACCGCGTCCGCCGTTTGCAAAACGGTGGAGCATGAGGTTGATGCCTAAGCGCTGGTCTTCGTCGGCGTCGGCAGCAGCAGGGACATAATTTGGGGGTCTGGGTAAACCTTCTGCTCCAGCAATTCGAATGTCCGTGCGTCGCCGAGGGCTCGTTCCTCCAGTTGTTCCAGCCAAGGCCGATCCGGATCCAGCATCTCCCCGCTCAGATCCACCTCCGGATTGACGTCCAGCCTCTCCCTCGGATCCAAGCTTCCCGGTTTTGATTCCAACGGCATAATCCAACTCCTTTGTTCCAGCAATAGATTCCGCCTTTTTCTGGATTTCGTCAAGCTTCCCTGCCAACTTATCCGCCCACCCCCGCGCCTTCAAAAACTCTTCCGCCTGGGCACGAGTCGGCACCTTCCCGTCATTCATCCCCACCAGGACCCGCGCCACCTTCTCGAGAGGATCCGCGTCGAACCGGTCGGATTCCATATAATCCGATTTCAGGGGCTTCCATTTGAGAAATTCCGTATCCCCATCGTATTTCCATCCGCGATTTTCGATCGCATCTCTCACACTATTGGAAATATCAGAATCCTGCTTTTCCCACCAAACAACCTTTCCATCCTTAGGCGAGTAGTGGAACCGATGCCCCCACAGATTCATCCCAAACGATTCTTCATGAGTTTTCCCACGAATACCGAAATCAACAGATCCATCTCGGCGCATAATTCCAGGAACCGTGTCAAACCATTCCGGAAGATCACGCTCATCCTTCACACCGCCATATCCAGGCTTCGCCTCTTCAAACTGCATCACCCCGGATTCACGAAGGCTGTTATAGGTTCCTTCAGGCGTCCAGTGCGCGACATCCAGCATCTTCACGCCAAGCACTTTCGTCGCATCCAAGAGCTGATTGAACATCTTCAACTCTTGAGCCGTGGGCGCGTCCGGAGTATCCACCACAATCGCAGCCACTCCAAATCGTCCAGACTGACGCGCAACAACTTTCACAATGTCATTGGGGCTATCCGTCTTCGGCAGTCTCCAAATATACTGCACCTTCTTCCGAGTATTGAGCCCGACGATATGAACAAACCCCGGCCCACCTGCCTTGAAGGCCTTTGCCAGATCAGCCATTTGAAAAGGCATGTTAATAGTTGGCAGCCCTTCACGTGGAAGAACGTTCCAAGGCGCCTCTCCCTCCATCCTCACGAAAGGATGCACAACCCCAGCGCTCCCCCTAAATTCCTTTCTAGGCACAACTCGGGGCTTCCATTCACTATAACCACCATCATCAAATTCAACCAAACACGATTCGCGCAACGATAGAAAATGGCCCTGAGTGATAATGGAATCGAGCAAAGGAATCCGCGCCAGTCTCCCCGCCTGAACCAATTGACGGGTTAATTGAACATCCTCCTTCGACGGCGAAACCTCTTCCGACGGATGATTATGTCCACAAACCACTGAAACGGTTCCATCCGGAACATCCCCAAAAACGTCCCGAGGATGAACCAACGAGGAATCAAGCACCCCAATGCTGATAATCCGCCCCTCAATAACGGTTTGCCGGGAGTCCAAGAATAGAACCGAAAATTGTTCGAATGCAGGCGACCGCAATCCAATGAACAGCGCCGCCGAATCTGCGGGGGTCCGCACCGTGAATCCCCGCACATTCCATTCAGGAATATCCGTCTTGGATCGCATCAGTTCAGGAATGACAGTCGAAACCGGTACGCCCCGATCAAACAAATCCTTCAATTTCTGGGGATTCCAACTGGTGAGCGCTTCCCGGATGGCCTGCCGATTGGCCAAAATGCTGGTGTCGTCTACTCCTGCCCGATTGGATACAGGCCGGGCCGCTTTAGATGACGATCCAGAATCATAACTCGGCACCCCGGTAAGACTGGATACGAAGTCGAGCTGCTTGGCGAGGACTTCAACCCTGGTCGCAGCTTCTTCCCCGACAAGCCCTTGTCGCTTAACAAGCGCTGTACTGTCTGTTTTGGCGTCATACGGTGCACCTTCTTCAAAAAGCATACCACTCGATGACGGCACGTCCAGCAATTTCCCTTGCGCCTTTTCAAAGGCATCCGCTCGCAAGGAATCCTTACGCCGCTCGATCTTCGACCGACCCCGCGCAATATCAGCCTGCGCCTTGTCCCATGCCTGTTTGGCCGCCTCCGACGTCATCTCCCCATTCTTGACCTGGTCAGCCAATCGACTCGCCTTAGTCTGAAGCGCCCGCGTAGCGAGTGCATCATAGTCACCCCACCCCGCCGGCTTGACACCCCGACTCTCCGCAATCCGCTCCAGCTCCCACTGGATCCGGCTCGGTCCACCAGGATCCCCAAACAGATCGTTTTCAGCCGGTTCACCCCATTCCGGGGCACTGGGCAATTCCCTGGGCGAATGGAGCATTTCCAGAGCCTGCTCAACATCCCCGCGGCTGCGCTCCGGTATGGCCGAATTGAGACGGTAGGTGGTTCCATCAAAGCCCGACTTGGTTTCCCAGTCGGCAAACAGTTCCGCCGCTACCTCTTCCGCCACAAAACGCGACTCCAGGGGCTCCTGGCCATTCAACTCGCGCCAGGCATTCCGCCCCGCCACATACGCCTTGACCGCCGGGGTGGTCACGTCGACCGCCTCTACGACCCGCCGCGCCAATGGGGCCGATTCCGGCGCCTTTGTCAAGAGATGGAACGTCTCATGCGCCGCCGTGCGCACTGGCACAGGCGCACTGGCATCAATCAAGATGACACCCTGCTGAGGCAGGGCAATCCCCACACTCCACAGGTTCTTAATGGGAATAACTTGCGTGCCAGCCGGGGCATGTTCCAGCACGAATTTTTCAGCCACAGCAAACGCCGGGGAAGCCCCAAAGCGTTGATCTACTTCAAGGCCGCGCCATCGGGATTTTGCGGCTGCCGTTGCTCTGCCGCCGCTTCCGTAGCGTCCTTCATATACTCCTTGAACCGTTCGAAGTGTTCCGTCCCAGCCGGCGGCGCGATCATGATTGCCCCCGTCAGTGGGCACCGGAATTTCTCCGCGTGATTCGGGCCGAAGTCCAAAATTGTCGCTTTGTCTTGCATCGTTTTCCCCTGTTCCAAAAAGTTTATTCAGGTCGTCGAGGTCGTTTTGGATAACGTCTTGATACCGTCCGCCTCCAGAAGGCGCGCCGCCTGATTGAGCAGGTCGGATTTCACCTTTGCCTGGGCCTCCGTCAACCGCCCCTCCTGAACCGCTTGCGCCAGGCGCAGCGCCCACACTTTGAGACTCTTCGCCTCGTACACTTCCTCCACCACCGACGCCATTGTCGGCTCGGTCAGGTTCGACGTTGATCGTTGTCCAGCTTTGTCCATTGTTCAGCCTCCTCAAAACGTCGAGTTTTGTGCTTTCAGGAAGCACGCCACCAAACATATCCATGGTCTTCGAGTCGTGATTGTCCGCCGTTTTCGTATAGGCGTCAAGCAATTCCGAGACCTGTTTCGCGCTTTTAGCGTTCAACAACAAAGTCGCAATTTCCAATTCTTCCGGACTCGCCCGCCGCGTCCAGTCCGACTGCCGGAAATACTTCTCAATTGTCTGGAATTTTCCCGACTGAACCGCTTCCTTCGCCCTCACGATTTCCGGCATTACTCGCGCCAGATTGGCCGTCAGATCCCACTCGGGCTTGCTCGCCCGGATCTTCAACAGCCGCGGTGCCGAGGCCGTCAACCCCTTCAGCATCGGCGTAATCCCATAATCCGCCGCCTTCTCAACCAGGATCGCCACAGTATGGGCCGCATTGCTTTCCCCACCCGCCTTGGCATCCCCCAGTACCAAGGCAGACAATACCGCCCGCTGGATCCGCCCTTCAAGCGCCGGCGCCGCCTGGCCTTCCGCCGTCAGGTATTCGGCCTTGTCATCCTGCTTGTCCAGGAATGAGGCAATGAACTCCCGATTCCCCGCCGCCAATATATTGTCGGGATCCGTCACGTTTAGCGACTGAATCATGTTTGTCGACAGCAACCGCCGCGCATCCTTGACCGCCTTTTCCGCGTCAGAATACCCCAGCATTTGCTTCTGATTCGACAATTCCGCAAACTGTTCCGGGGTCGCGTTGTCGATTTTATCCGCCACACGTACCAGGACGGGCTCCCTCATACCCCGCACCTTGTCACCCAGCCCCATGGCCGCGGCCTGCGCCTCCACAAAGCCCCGGTACCGGTCTCTCTTGGCATCCCCAACCCCATACACGCGGGTGAGCACGTTCCGCCGCCCATGCCCCGCCAGGATCCGGCCGTCAGCCATCACAATGGGCGCCCCGCGGTCACTGGTCACAGAATGCCCCAGCTCCTCCTCGTCGAAGTTCTGATAGACCTGTTCCGTCTGGGCATTACTGGCCGCCCGCGTCCGGTTCCGATCCTGCGGACCGTTGAACAACTGATCCAACTCAATCACATCGAACCGCCCCGAGGCCACCACATCCCGCCGCAAGGGCGACTTAACCCTGAAGGCATTCCCGCCACCCGGTACCGGAGCCACAGGAACAGGCCTGGCCGCCACCACAGGCGCAACAACCGGCGGAGCAGGCACAGGCGCCACAACCGGCGGCGTAACCGTCACCGGCGGAGGCACCCCGGGCGTTTTCACCACAGGCGCCGCAAGCGGAGCGAGTGGCGCCGGGCTCGTCGTCTTCCCGCCCGCCAACACTTCCGCGCTCAAAGCCTGCAATTCTTCCGGGTTATTCCCCAACCTCAACCGCATTTCCCCAGGCATTCTGGCCACCATGCGCGCCGGTATGGCTTTGGAAAGATAGGTCAATAGACCGACATCATAGGGATCCGTGAACTCCCCACTCTCGCCCGGTACCTTAACAGGGGGCAATACTTCACCCGGTGTCATATCCCGCAATTTCTTCAAGGCCGCCGTCCGCCGTAGATCCGCCTCCACGCCCGCGGGTAATCGCACTTCACCAGGCTTCGCCGGCAATAACCCCTCATTGCGTCGCGCTTCCGCAACATGAGGCTTTACAGGTTGCTCCACATTTCCACCAACGCGAGCCTGCAATAACTCTTCGAACGCGGTCTTGTCACCCGCTTTGGCTCTTGCAATGAGGTCGGCCTGATTTCTTTTGACGCCTTCTTCCCGAGTCTTTATTTCCGAGCGCAGCCGCTGCTGACTTGAAAACGCTTCCCGGAATGATGCATCGTCCGCGAATTTATCGACGAACGCTTGCGCTTGTGGATCCCCAGACATGGCCGCATTGGCATATTTTGCGGCTTCATCCTTATCCATGCCGCCAGACTTCAGCCTGTCTTCGATACGGCCCGCCCATATTGCATGCGAAATCTTCGGGAGATGGAGCGCTCCCAGCAAGGCAAAAGTCCCTAAAACATCGTCTTGACTTGGCTGTTTTTGTTCGGCGGCTATATCCGCCGCCGTAAAGGCCGCGGTTAGATAACCAACCTGGCCCATTTCCCTGGCCGCCCGCTCGAGTATGCCCCCCTCTGCCTTGGTCAAAGTCTTAGGCAACGGCAACACACTGAACATCATTCCCTTGGCCGCCTCAACTCCGATCTGTCTCGGATCCCACTGCGCCGCCTCGCCCTTTTGCAATCGAGACACATTGTCCAGAATCTGGTGAGCCCCCGCCAGAAGCGGAAAACCAATATTGGGAGTCGCCGCCAGTGCCGCGTCACCACCCAACACAAATCCCGTCAACGTCTGTCCGGCGAATTTAGCCACGGGATTGGGATCGTCAAGCAACCCCGCATCCAGGGCCTGACGCTTGACCTCCACAGGGGTCGCATCGCTACGCCCACCCGTAACGGAATAGTACTTTTCTGGGTTTGCCGCAAGTTGCGCAAAGTTGGCCATGTTCCCGGTGGTTTTTCCGATTACAGACCGCCCCAGCGCCCCCAGAATAGGCCGCGTCAAAACACTGAGCAGGTCAGTATTCCCAGCGTAGGCCTTCGCCCGCTCTTCCGCCGAATAACTCTCCGCCGGTCGCTCATCCGGCATCGATAACACACTGGCATTCTTATCGGGAATCACATTGGAGGCCGTCCGCAATTCACTGGAAAAACGATCAAGTCCGGTAGGCGGTGCAATTTCACGTCCCGTCACCTCCCCCGCCACCCCATTCCTCACCACCCCCGCCGCCGGATCCGCCTGGGCCGCTCCCGCCTCCAGTGCCGCCACCGGGTCAATCCGGGTCACACCCTCAAACTTCCGGTTCGCCTTCCGCGCCTTGAGCCACTCCGCCACTCCGCCGGCGTCCATCGCCACTTCCCGCGCCTTCAAGGTCTGGTCAACCAACACCTTCCGAACATTCTCCTGGGTATCCGTGATAGTGCTCGCCAATCGCGCCACTTCCCCGGGATCCATTGCAGGCACAACCGGCTCAATAGCCGCCGCCTTCGGCACCGCAAGCGGAGCGAGTGGCGCCGGTTCTTCCGTCCCACCCCCAAACACCCCCTTAGCCGCCTCAAATAACCGCCCCATCAAACTGGGCTTTTCCACCGGCGCCGGCGGAGCCAATGAAACGGGGTCAATCTGCTCCAGGTAATTCGGGAATTTATTGGTAACAGCCGAGAAAAGCTTGTCATCATCAAGCTCGGCATAGGCGTTTCCGGTTTTCTTCCGGATCGCTCCAACAAAGGTCTGCTTAGTGAACGGATACTCGGTCGCCATGTCTTTCTCCTATGGCAACCTTTTGGCTTCGGCTACCATACCAAAATCCAATTCCGAATCAATTACCAAGAATGCCCAGCGGATCCGCGTCAGTCTCATCGAGCAACGCATTCACTTCATCATCACTCCAGCCGCGCCGCTCCTTCAAAAGCTTAGCCATCGTTTTTCGGGCACGAGTGGAATGGGTGTAGCCTGTGGGAACAGGCTGCTTGAGTTGGGTGGCCAGCATAACCGTCGTGGGGTCATTTTCCTTTTTGCCCGTAATGATATTAACGGCCTGCCCCTCGGTAATAGCGCCTGGCATCGACTTTTCTTTCCCCGCCACCGCCGCAATCTGCTCACGCTTAACCTTAAGCTGATCCTCCCGCCACTTCCGCAAATCCTCCGCATCCTTCTCGTCGCGCTCAAACTGATTCGCCCGGTCGAGGTCTTTTCCCGTCCGATCATACCAGGCGTTATTAGTCAGCTCCTTTTTGTAGGCCGCATCACTTGCCGCGCTCCCCTCCGCAATCGTGATCCGCCGCCCCTCATTCGCATTCACTATTCCCTGCTGCGCCTCGGTCGCCGCCTGCTGATCCTGCCGCATCTTCAAAAGCTGCTGCTTATAGTCTTGCTGTTCCTTGTTCTGGTTGTACGAGTTCACCACACTCCCCGCCGTCGATATGGCGCCGCCATAATCCACGCCCGGAATCGCACTGGCCCGGTAGGTGTTTTGAGGCGTTCCGCCGGCCGCCGCCGTCATCAAGGCATTCCAGGCCGCAATCCGCCTATTCTCCTCATCAGCTCTCTCAGCTTTTTTCTTGTCCTGATTCTGCTGATACATGCTATAGCCGGTTCCAATAACCTGCAATGCGGGTCCAATCCATGCCATAAATCACCTCTCCGTCTTTTTGAACCAATACACGCGGACTTTCTCGCCCGCACTATCCAACATCCGATCATGTAGCGCCGCCATCGCGCTATCCTCATGCGTAATCACCAAGGGCACGTCCCCAGAAAGCTCCGCCGCCTGACGCAAGGCGTCCAAAATCGCAACCGTCTCCCGCGCCGTCCCCTTCTTGGGATCCAGCGCAAGGCCCAAAACCGGTACCAGGGACCGCTGCGTCACGCCCAGAGTCTCCCCATCTTCTCGCTGGATCCACCAGGTCGGGATTCCAGACCTCGGCATGGTCGCCCCGCGCGAGACCGCCCAAGAGCAGGCCTTCGCGAAGTCATCCGGCGTTAAAATTGGAACGAATCCGATTCTCATGACTTGTAGAGATAGGGGTTTTGTTTCGCCAGTTCCAGCGACAGGTTATACTGGTTCGCCGCCTGATTCGCCTGGGTCGCCCCGAAAAAGGCCGAGGAGAGCATACTGGGCGACAACGCGTTATTTCCTGCCGCCGTCTGATTAAAGGCCGCCGTGGTCGCTGTGGTGGGCATGCCGAGGATAATGGAGAACGGATCCGGCTTTTGGCTCGCCTCCTGTGCCAACACCCCGGAAGCGGCCGCCCGGCGTTGCGTGCCCAGTGCCTGGCCAGACAAGGCCCGGCGGATGGCCTCAATGTTGGCGCCCGACTGGCCGCCATTCAGACCCCGCGCCGACTGCGCGCTTCTCACACTCTGCACCGCGTTGCGATCCTGTTCCGGCGTCAACCGCTCACCCATCGACAAATCACCCAAAACCGCCGCATACAACTGATCACGCATCGACCGGATATCGCTCCGGTCACTGGCCTCCCGAATCCCCTGGAGCCGTGGCGCCAACCGCGCCGCGTCATCAATCCCGGCCGTCCGCTCCTGGCTTACCATCCCACGATTCAAGGCCGCATACTGGGGCAAATATTTCGCCGTCAAGTCATACTGCTGCCCTGCCACTTGGGGATTATAGGCAAGATACTGCTCAAGGATTTTCTGTATGGTTGCGGCGCTGTTGGCTTCAGACGATTCCGCCGACTCCCTTTCAGGAACAACCGGGGCAGTTACTTTATCTTTACCATCTTTGCCATACCAATGCTCTGTTGTACTTCCCAGCATCGTTTTATTTCCAGTGCCCTGCAGTGCATAATTTATGGCGATCCCAAGGGGATTCGAGCTGGAGGGATCACGAAAAACGTTTTTTGTAGCTTTGCTAAACCAACTCATAATCCACCTCACCTTTGGAGGGGCTCACCGGGAACACGATTAACCCTAACCGCGTGGCACCCCGGATCGCCCCAAATTTTGCGTTAAACCTTTTTCCCAAAACTCAATGGCCTTTTCAAAACTGTGCGCGGCAACTTTTCGCAAACACACCGGACATCGAATGAAAAACAAATCTTTGTTGCATCCCTCAAACTCGCACCGTTCAACCCAGCCCCCAGGCTGCCGTTCATGACACTCCCGTAAGTCTTCTGTCGGTATCGTTGACATAGCGCTTCCTCATCAAAGCCATATAGTTTTCATAAGCTCGCTGCGGATTCAGCCCGTCAAACGATGATTCAGAACTGCACCTCAAATCCCATTCGGGACACACCCGATAAACCTGCCGACTCGCCTCTTCACTGCATATCACTTCATTGGGACCAGCCTTCAACGATAATCCCAGCCATCGGCCCAACATGCTTTCCGCCAATCCGAAAGCCGCAATTTGTTTAACGGAATACGACATGCGCCCCAGCCCGGAAACCGAGTTCAGGTAGATCTGTTCAACGTCATCGGGATAAATGGGAAGCCATCGAATGGTATAGAAATGCTTGCTCGGGCTTTTCTTCTTCCACTCCGCCAGCTTGGTCCCTTCCTTTTGCGTCCAGCCTTCCGACATCAAGGCTTCATGGATGACTATTCGTCCATCTTCGAACTGATAGGCCAAGAACATGTGACTCCAATCAGCGCGCTTTCCAAACGGATTCACACTCTTCCGCGTCAAGTAACGGATCGCCCGGGATACCACGGATGTTTCATCTCGCGACCACCCAAATCCAATCATAATGGGAATGCGTTCGTTCATTTTTCCACCACCTTTTCCATGATAGACACATCGTGAACACCATAAATGATCTGAACCGTCTTAACCCAGGCCCACCCCATAACCGCTACACAAACAATGATGGTGATCGGAGCCATTGCCCAACGGCCAGTGGCTTGAAAGTACTTAGTCTTGATTCCGCTTAAGTCTTTGGCATCTCCCGCCTCAACTCGATCAAGGTGCTCATCCAGCCGCCCAATACTGCGGATGAGTTTTTTGCTGACCATAAGGCCGACAATCGTCGCCCGTTTATGGTCCTGGCACGTCGCGTCGCCATTCTTCGTTCTTAACCGGTCGATTTCACCCTGTAGCTGATCCTGGGTGATATCTTCCCCAATGCTGATTTTCGGAATGGCTTCGTCAGACATCGCACACCTTTACTGGGCAGGGACGGTCACGATTTCAGGCCGAACCACTTCGGGATTCACTACAGTCTTGGCCGAGACCGATTTCAGCATCTCGCTCCCAAAGTAAAACCCGCCAATCCACTTGGCTGCATCAAACAGCTTGTCCATGATTCCCGCCTCGGGGACCACGCTGATCGGAGGGCGGTACGACCGGGCAACGATCTGAATATTACTTCCCTTGATCTCACTAACGCCCTTGAGCTCAAAGGCCACAAAGGTCGGATCCTGGTTGTACTTGGCTTCCGCGATCTTGACGGCATTCCCGCCTTGATCCGTGTTGACCGTGGCACACCCCGACAACAGCAACCCAATCCCAATAATGACAATACTTTTCTTCATTTTCCCGCCTCCTTATCGATCCGTTCCGACTCCTTCAACTTCTTCACCAGCTTATTCGTGGCCTGCATATTGTTCTTGGCCGCCAGATTCAAACTCTTCGTGGCAACTTTGATACTGTTCAGGTTAGCCTTTAGCGCCTGGATACAAGTCTTCTGGGTTCCCGTGAATACAGCCGGATCAATCGTACTCATGTCGATCGCATCAATGGCCGTACTTACAGCATCCAGAGCCGTCCCCACATCCAGCATATCCGCTTTGATCTGGGCATAAGTTACTCCTGCATCAGGATCAGCAACCTTGGCAACAGCAGCATGACGCTGTGCTACTGCCTTCTCATTCTTCAAGTTCGTCGGACCTGCCACTGTGGACAGGCAAAAAACTGACAACGTAATCGCAGAAACCAAAATCATCTTTTCATAGAAGTGCATATTCATTCTCCTGTTAGTTTGACGGACCCCACATACCCAGAACCTTGACCACCTTATTACTCGTTGTGACTGCTTTCAGGATCATGTTCGTTCCGGTCAGGTTGTTGGTGTAGACGGCCGTCCCCTGGAACAGGGTATTCGACATGTCGATGGACAGGGTAGCCGACAGGTCTGCCTGATACCAGTTGGCGCCGTAATCGGGGGATACGAAGCCCTGTAGGTCGTTCGTGTCCAGACCCGTACCCAAGGCAAGGACGCTCATCCATGTGGCCGTAGGGACGAAATCAAGCACCTTGTTGGTGCAGACAAGAACCATCTCGTTGGTGGATGCTACTGCGCCGGCCGCGTTCTCGCTCCCGCTACCGGAGTTATAGATGCCTGCAATCTCGTCTGGAGTGAGCGCCTGCTGGTAGAAGCGCAGATCGTCAATCGAGCCGTAGTAGTACTGCACGGTGAGCCACGCTCCGTACCCTGCCATGAAGTTGTTGTTGACCGTGATGGCTGTAGAAGGATCTCCGCTGAAGGAGTAATCATCAGAATCGACCTGTCCGTTGACATACATGATCAGATCAGACCCGCTACGGGTAACAGCCAGATGCACCCACTCGCCTACCGGAATGGGATTCGCGGTTCTCTGGTAGTTGTAATCGCTTCCGCTATTGTGCAGTCCTACCCAGAGACGACCATCAAGATCAACGGTCAACTGCGATTCCCCGTCGGTGGAGTTTGCACCGAGAGCCCAGACGCAGTGCTGTATCGAGGTTTCCTCCGTGATGTTGATCCAGCAAGTTACGGTGAAGTCAGCTACCGAAGCGACTATCGGCATAGTGATATAGTCGCTGTATCCATTGAAGGTCAGCGCTCCGTTGATCTTTCCGGAAGCCGTCAGCAGACTCGTGTTCTGGACCGAGGTCCCAGCGTTCGCTCCTATGGAATCGGCAACAACGAGATCCTCCGCATTGTCGTTCATCTTCCATTGAGAGATAAGAGCAACCCCTTCACCACCAATATTCGTGCTGGACTGATTGTCATACCACCGAGTCTGGAAAGTATAATACTCGCTCAACGCAGGAAGAATCCCGTTCGTGTCATTGAACAGGTATCCCGGCCCATCCAGCAAGCCCCTACTTGTAGCACCCTGCTGAACAAGAAACTGCGTGTACAGGTCTGTCAGATTGTTCGGTATCCAGTCAGCAACGGAGAAGGTAGTACCCGATTTCTTTACGGTTATCCCATCGGCAAGATAGACAGGCGGCGTAGGGGCATAGGTCTGAATGTTCCCTGCCGTAACGATAACGCTGGTATTCGTTCCGGACACAACCCGCACCGTCCCGCCTGTGGGTGAGTCCATCACCGTACCATTCGGAAACTTAGGTATAGCGCCACTGGGTGGATTGTTAATCCCCGCCATCACCGTCCCCACCACCAACATCATTAAAACCCATAATGTCTTCATCATCATTCCTCCTTAACATCCACCAGCCATCAAACCCAAAATCACCCTTCCTGAATCCCAATCACCGAAGTATCACTTGCCGCGATCCCGGTAATCTTCCCCTGGGGCACCGGACCGTCACCCCGCTTGAACTCCACCGAGCCGCCACCGGGATTGAGCAGGATCCCCTTGCCCGCTTCCGCCGGATCCCCGAGGCCCAGCGTGACCGACACCGCGCCATGGTTCACCAGGGCGAGGTATTCCCGCTTGAGGTGCATCGCTCGCAAAGTCGTTTCTCCATTGGTCGCATCGCCATCAACATGATCGGGCTCGACAAGGCTGGCTTCACCGCCCACAACACACACAAATCGACGACCGGTCGACGTCTCGACAATGTCTCCAACTTCCAACTCCATCGCCGTTTCCACATCGAAATCAGCAACATCCGCCGCCTTGGGCGAGACTGCCGGCAGAATCAATGTCGCACTCGTACCCACCGTTATATTCACAGGCTTAAACATGGTCATTCTCCTTAATAATCGTCGATTCTTTAGACTTTCTTGCCCCATTTTTCTTTAGCTTTGTCCTTAATCCCCTTCGTTCCCTTCGTAATAATGTCATCCAAAACATTCTGAAGACGCGGCCACGCGGAATAATCTTCCGTCAGGATCCCGGAATCGATCCGGCTCCCGTCATCGGCTAACACGTCGTAATGAAACTCCGTCATAGAGGTTTCAGGATCGATCCGGATTTCCCGGATTTTGATGTTGGCAATCGTTTTCGGATTGTCGATCGGAAAGGTTGTCGGTGTCTGCGCCATTGTCGTCTCCTTATGTCCACGCCAGGGCGATACTGCCCTGAATCAGTTTATTTCCCACTACCACATAAATGTACCGGGTCAACGCGCCCGCATTGTGCTGGAACGTCAAATGCAGCCGTCCACTGCTATCAGTAATGCCCTGGGCGACCGTGGAAGCCGCGATGTTCACAGCATAATATCCTAGGGTGTACGCAAGCGCCTGGTCCGGAATGGATGCGGAAGGAACAATATGGGCGCCCGTCGAGAAATTGGCGTCACTGATCCACCAGCGCACAGCGCAAACTTCCGAAAGCGCATTTCCCTGGATATCCTTCAGTTGGATCGCTACCAGAATGGGGTTGCTCCTCGCCACACTGGCACCCACCGTCACCGTCGCGGTCTCAATGGCATCCGCCACGGTATTGGCAAGCTTGGCCGCCGTTACGGCACTGGCCCCAATCTTATCCGCCGTAACCGCGCCAGTCCCCAGCTTCGCCTCAACAATGGCCGCATCCTGAATGTCTTCGGAAGCAATGCTATCAGTCTTCTCAAGCGTCACCGTGGGCGCGCCCAATCGATTCAAATCATCAATCGTCAAGAGCACTCGGCCCTGACTATCCGGAACGAATGTTTTCCCAGGCGTGACGTTGGCATTGGTTGTACTCATGCTTCTCCTTAAATGAACTCAACGACTTCAAGCGGCACAGAGGCCGCCGTCCATGGGTCTGCATTAATCAGTTTGACATTGGTGGATGAAGTTAACTCCACCCGTACTCCTCCATCAATTCCCGTCCAAGAAGATTGTAGAAACGTTTTTGCCATAACCACGGCTGTTATTGTCTGATTCACTGTTGCGGCAGCGCCAACCGTCACATTAAATCGCTGGACTCCTTTAATCATCGTAAAACTCCCCGCAAGATGTTCATTGGTAATCGCTCCCGCTGCAATCTTAGCGGCCGTTATGCTTCCATCCTTCACCCGAAACCGATAGATACTCAAAATGTCATCCAGATACGTTTCCAGCGTGTCCTGGTCGACTATCTCGGAATCAACCGCCGGCGAGGCCCGAGTGACAAGATCCTCAAGTTGCTCACCCGATCGCAATCCCGTCACGCCATCAAATTCGGCACCCCGAACCATACTGTCTTTTGTCAGTCCCATAAGATCCTCACACAGTTATTTTGGTTGCATGGCGCCGGACGTCGACCGGTATGGCCACGGATTCAATCCTGATCTTCCCGCGGGAATTGGCAATCGTCAGCCCCATCCCGCGATCCTGTATCAGCCTCCGAATGAACCGAAGACTGTGCATTTTCCATCGCCCCACATACATGCCCGGAGTCCCCAACATAACCCCATCCGTCCCAATTACCGCCCCATAGTCGCATCGGTACGCGGAATTGATTCCATCGGGATCCGCATCGGGCACCCAGTTCGCCTGGCCGGCAATATCATGCTCCGTGTCGTCATACTCGACGCCCGCAAACAAGGATTCTCGATCGCCATTAGGATTCCCGAAAATATCAACGTCAATCAGTGGCCAATGGTGCGACATCAATATCTCACCCCGCCCCGCCTTGAGCGGAGTCATGCCGGGGCCCAGCGTGTAAAGCGGAGAGGTCAGCCCGAACCGGATATCGTAGTATCGCTCCGGATCCTCAACGGGAGTCCAGTAGGCCGCGTTCACGTCCGGGGAATACCCGGTGCCCGCCTTGATGGCCTCGTAGATCGTCCCATTGAGAACCACAGCCGCGCCTATCTCATAAGCGGTTTCCGTGTCCCAGCGTGGCGTATCGGCTATTATTTCGTCAGAGTCCGAGCAGCACTCAACCAGGGGTTGCCGGACTATCCCCTGTCCATCCAGATACAAAAACGCGCCATTGAAAAGGAAAAATCGGCGAATATCCAAAATGACGCCTTTTGAAGTCCAGACCCCCACCCAGGCACCCACCCCGCTTTGAGAGGGCGCCGCCAGGTCATACACCAGGAGCGCGTTATTAACCGTGCTGGAGTCCAACGGAACCGCGAAAAACACATAGTTTGCATAGATTCCTGCCACCGTCTCAGAAATGGCGAGTGGATTGATCCGGCTAACAAGCGACTGAATTGGCGTGGATAGGGCAATCGCCTGTCTCTGAACCTTGTTCTGCTGATTCCGCCCCAGACTGTAGATGTTCCCACCCAGTCCCATATACCAGACATCCTCCCCCACAGTCACAAACCCCCGGGGCGCGACCAGTCCGGTTTCGGCATCAATCACACTGCAGGCCACAAAATCGCTCAAGTGTTCGCCGGCGCCCAGATTGACAACGGAATTGACTCCCGTCAGAACGGCCAGCTTTTTCCGCTTGAATACCAGGATCATGTCTTCATGGAAGGGCGCAATGGCCATAATAGAATCGCCATCACCAGGAGAAACACTGAACATTTGATAGGCGCGATCCCAGTCTTCATATTTCATGATGTCGCTGGCCAGCACGTCGTCGCGCCCCTCAACCGTCCACAGCCGTCCAGCCGATTGCAGAACCGCCTGGCTTGTCCATGGGATATCGTCCATTGCAATGGAATCCGGTACCTCAACAAACCCCGACTCGTCTCCCGCCCAGCCAAGTGGCTTCTTGGTCTCACCCCGGAACAAAATCACTTTGTCAAAGGCCTGGACAACCTCAATCTCTTCGTCCAAACCAATCGCCACGGAACAGGGGATCCGCTCCATGAATCCAGCATAGACCCGGTACACCAGACCTTGCGTGATAATGAGCATTGTATCTGTCGTCTCGTCCGGGAATCGTATGACTCCAAATCCCTGAAGGGACCCCCAAAGTGTTCCAACCCAGTCCCAGGCAAACCAGAAACCGGTATGGGATCCATCACTATACTTCGCGTTTTCCTGGTTAAAATAGAAAGTGGGCACCAATCCGGCGGCGTCCGACTTCCAGAACCGGCGAATGCCGGGCCGCGTCTCGGGCTTCCCCGTCCGGATGACCAGGTTTTCCCCATGGGCATACTGGGCGGCGCCAGGCTGAAAGCATTGCATGCCATCACCCCAGCTCACTTGTCCCAGTATTTCAGTCGATGCCATGGTCTACCAGTCTCCCGCTTCGGAATAGGCCGGATATCTCGGATTCAACCGATTGTCCCGATCCTGTTGCTCAATTTCCCGGTTCTTGGCAACGGCCAGCAGCCCCGCCACTTCACCCTTGGGCGCCATACCATCCCATACCCTTAAATCATCTTTGACCGCCTCCAGGAGCGCCGGTTCAGCGCGATCCAGCGGGAATGTCAATACCCGGTAATCGGTCGGCGTTTCTTCGGGGTGATCCTCGTCATAATCAGGATCTACAATGGCGTCCACCCACTTCGACAATGCCAGCACCCGATAGGAGGCCGCCGGGTCGCTCACCTTGATTCTTCGGCACCCCTGATAGTCTGACAGGTAAGTAAACCGCTCGCTCGATACGGATCCACCCTGGGACGCCGCAATCAAATCATCCTCGGACCAGACCCGGGTTCCTTCCGTAGCCCCGGCGGCAACCGCCTTGATGGCCCGAATGGCGTCCACGTCAGTCCCGAACACAATCACACCGCTATTGACCGACGGGGTCGGTGCGGTGAATTCATCCATTTTCTCATTATCAAATGGCCAGCTTGTCCAAATGATCTTCCCACGGTTATTGGCCGACGCCAAGGCCAACTCAAAAATATCCAGCGCAATGGGATCGCGCGGGAGCCCGAGTCCATCTTGAACCGCATTCTGAATAATTTGCAGAAACGTCATGGTGTAAAATCCCCCGGGGGCCTCGCAGCCCCCAGGGCATTCCTTTGCCGTCAGCCGTTACTGTTCGACGCAGTAGGTGCCCGAGAAGAACTTGCTCCCCGTGCTCCCCGTGATTTCAACGGCCACGGGATACCCGATATAGCCATTGAACATGTTGAGCAGATTGCTCTTGGATTCCGCGGCAATCGTCACGGAATGAACATCCGCCGCCCGAACGACATACAAGACATCGCCCGACGCACAGGTCGCCACCGCACCCAGGGTCAACGTGACCACACTGGACGAAACCGCGCCCACCGCTCCAATGGTCCGCAACTGCCAGCCTGCGCTGGCGGAGTCGTGCACCAAAATGAAATCGCTTGTGGTCAACACCGCGCCGCCAACCTTGCCAGCCACATCGGTATTAATCTTGAGCGTTGCGCTTCCAACACAAGCCGCATTGGCCGTGCTTTTCTGGCGGGCACGATAGAACTTCAACAGTCCCGCCGCGTCCCCGGTGTACGACAGCGAGTCGCACACGATCTGTCCATTGCACTTCTCCAGCACGGCAACCGTGCCAGTCGCAGCCGTACCGGCCGCCCGAAACATGAATTTCTTCGACATGATCCTTCTCCTATTTTCTCGTCTCGATCGGAATCAAAGGGCCGGCACTTCTTCCCCACCCGAGGCGTCCGCCTCCGGCCCCATCCCAATCAAATCAGCCGTTCACCTCGGAGACACTCACCGGCGCCTTATAGGTCGCGCACCAGGGAGCGTTCACCACACCCGCCTGACTGGGCACAGTGTAACCAATGGTCTTTTCCGTGCCTGTCTTGGTGATGTCCTGAACCTTGAACTTGGGTTTGGGCGTGCTCTTGCCACCCAGATCCAGAGTCGCCACCGCGCCCTTGGCGGTGATCAACGCGGAATGAATCGGACCGGTAACAGCCCGGACATTCTCC
This sequence comes from uncultured Verrucomicrobiota bacterium, assembly GCA_964584205.1. Taxonomy (GTDB): domain Bacteria; phylum Verrucomicrobiota; class Kiritimatiellia; order CAIKKV01; family CAITUY01; genus JAABPW01. Next base: position 10,116 of record CAZOZF010000009.1, on the reverse strand, counting down.
GCACCCCAGTTTTCGACGAACGGTTGATCGTCGATCATGAAGCGCATGCCCTTGTAGTCGCCCAGGACACCCTTCTTGAGGCCTTCGCCCTTGAAGGCGTTGACCATGGCGAGGAAGTACTGATCATCCTTGGCCAGATCCGACGCCATCGCGTCCGACAGGTAGCAGGCAATCATTCCATCCACGCGGGGTCCGCCGGCGTTCAGGATGCGAACACGGATCGCCTCCAGGTCGGCGAAGCAAGCGCGATCGCTCTCGTTCATGGCCGCGAAGTTCGGCTTCAGCCCACCAAAGTAGGTCGGGGCCTTGGCGAACGTGAACGACAGACCATAGAGCGACACCGTCGCCTCGGCAGTGGCGTCAAAGGCCGTCGCGATGGCGCCATTGGCGTCATACGCACCCGGCTGGAAGCGGCCCGCCACAAAGGCGTTCTGCACCAGCTCATGCCGACGGCGTTTGAGCGCCAACGGGAGGTCTTCGTCGATCCACGATTCGAGATCCATCCAGGTCGTGAGCTGGGCAATGGCCCCAACCGACACGTATTCATGGATGAATTCCATGGGGAACTTCACCTTGGCCACCGCCATGGACGCCCCGGAAAGGGGATCCGCCTGGGGCGTGGTCAGGTTGACGTTCTGGGGCCGACGGAAGAAGCCCTTGCGGGTTGCCTCCAGATACTGCCCGGATTTTTCGGGAATGCTGAACTTCTGCAGCCACTCACTCCCGACCAGAGCGGTGTCGTACAACCGCCGCTCCAGGAACTTCTTTTCGATGTACTTCTCGACCAATGCACGGTTGCCCGCGTCGTCAAGAATGGTATTCAGATCATTCGCCATGACACATTTCTCCTTAAAACCCCCGCGTTAGCTGAGGGTGATTCGCTACCTAAAACGGTCCTTTTGGTTCCAACGGCACCTCGCCGTCGGAGTTTTCAAGGTCTAGTCTGGCGTCAGCTCATGCCAACGTTGCACTCTCGCCGGGTACGTCCGGCGGCACCGTTTCGGTTAACGCTCCGAAGAAACGTGTCTATTCGCGCAGCTTAGCCTCGACAAAGGCTCCAGGGACTGCGGTCCCCTCAAAGCTCACTCCACATCAACACCGCGCCCGCGCAACTCTTGCAAGATCGCCGCGCTGCCGGTGGGTTCTCCTCCTGATCCTGGACGGGTCGCCCCTTCCGGATTCGTCTGGCCATCCAGCCGTTTCCGCAAATTATCGCGTTCAGCAATAACGGCGGTATGGCGACTGGCCTGAAATTCATCCATCATTCGATCAAACAGTTTCGGAATATTCATCTTTGGATTCTTAGCCAGGGCATCAAAGAAAAGACCAGGCTCTTTATCCGTTCCCACATTCTTTTCAAACCAATCCTTGGCGTACTTGAGTTCGGGAGTCTGCTCATTCCCCTCAACAGGTCGAAGTGAAGGATATTTCGCATGAACTTGCTCCATCGCCCCGGAAATTACCTGGGCGGTCTCATTCCGCGCCTGGTCTGCTTTCCGCGCCCTCGACTCTTCAACATGGTTCTTTCCCAGGGCAGTGGTCAATTCACGCGCCGCCGCGTCAATGATGGCCTGTCCCGACGCTCCAAAAGCGCCACCCTCGGCCCGCTGCTGGATTTCAACCAATTCCTCGGTCGTCATCCCGCGAATCACTTCCAGCGCCAAGGCATGCACTTCCCGCGCCTTCTCAATGGTCTCCATACCGCGGACCACTTCGCCGTTCATAGCGCGCGCCGCCTTTTCGAAAATCAGGAACGCCTGCTCATTGTCAGCCCGGCGCTGTTCCGGAGTCTGTTTTTCCTGGGGCTTCAACTCAGGCGTCGCAAGCGGAGCGAGTGGCGCCGGGCTTTCCTTGCCCTTTTCTTCCACCACGGGCACAGGCGGCTTTTCCTTGGCCGCCTTCTCCAGGTCGCGAAGCTTCTTGTTCGCGTCTTCAAGTTCCCGCCGCAATCTCCGAGTCAAGTTTGGATCCCGGTCATCACCAGGCTCGTCTTTCTTCTCTTCGACAACTGGAGGCGGCCCGGGCTTTTTCAAGTCCTCATCCAGCCCGCCAATCTTCCCTCGAATCTCATCCGAGGTTTCGGCGGTTTCCGGCGGAGGCGTCTCGCCCCCCGGCTTCTCTGTCAGTTCTTTTTCCAGGTCTTTCATGTTTCTCCTTGTGCCACGCGTTTACTCATCAGAAAAATCGGTTTCGGGTCCATCCGCTTCAGGCACCAAAGGCGCCACGGCAAACTCGGCGAGATACTCGAGCTGCATCGTCCGACCCAATACAAAAGCCTGCTGTTGCCAAACATCATCCGGATACGGTTTGCTTAGAGGGAGGAGCGCCTGAATCATGCTGTCTTCACTCATGACGGCCAGTTTCTTCCAAGTCTCCGTCTTCCTGAAGGCGTCCCAAGCGTGCGAATCAGCAACAGTCCACTTAACCTCATGCTCAACCGGCTTGATAAAATGCAAAACAGTTGTTCCCCGTGGAACAAATCCCAACATTCCCATTACTTTCAAAAACAACGCTTTCATCATGCCCATCCAATCGGCGGCGGCTTCCCACCAGGATCCGCAAGCGAAGCGAGTGGATCCGCCTCATTCCCGCCCCCACCCTTCAAACTCAAATTCGCCAGCTTTTCCAAAACCTTCCCATGCTCCTCGACCTGGGCAATCAGATCCTGATTGTCGGCAACCAGCGTCTTGACTGCCTGGAACAGTTTAGAAAGCATGTCATACACCGGAGGCTGCCCTTGCGGACCCTGCTCGCCGGGCTTCATGATCCACCGCGCCGCCGTAATAGGATCCCAGTGGCCAAAGGTGTCTGTCAGTGCCTGCTGGATATCAATCGGCACAACATCTTTGAAATTCCAAAGGAACGTAAGCGCCGCCTGGGCCTTCGAAAACTGAAGATCAGGATGCAGTGTTTTCGCGCTGGCCGCCGGAACGATCAACACCTTCAGCCCGTAAACCGTAAGCGGCATTTCACCCTGGAATTTTCCATCGGCAATCAGCGGAATGGGCTTTTTCAACCTGCAAAGGTCTTCCCATAGCTGGGTATAGAGGTCAATCAACGGGTCATTGAACCGGTCGACTGACGCGCTGGAGACCATCCCGGTCCGGTTCCCGTCGCTGACAATCTCCGTGGCTGTCTTCTGAACGCGCTTGGTCGCCCCGACGTTCCCACTGAATTCGTATTGGCCGCCTGCGCCCGCCCGGCGCGCCGCCGAACGCCGCAACATTTCAACATCGAAGTCGAATTGAGATGGAATTTGTGGAGGCTGAACAAAGGTTGTGTTTTCCGGCAACCGACTACCCGGCTCAAATGAAATATTGGTGCCATTGGGCGCCGGACCGCTCAGGAGAGGCTGCTGGTAGTAGTCCATCAAAGTCAACTTGGCGTTTTGCTGGGCAGTCGCCACAATCTGATCATCCATGCAAAGATGCCCAACCCCGCGAGTCTCGTAATAGAATCCCCGCTTGTCGTATCGAACCTGAACCGAAGGCCAGGCGCGATCTTTCCCAACAACCGTCCGAGTCATCTTGACAGGCCGATTACTGGTCAAGGCGTCCATGGCCTCGAGCTTCAGTTCTTCCTCGGTCAACTCAACCTCCTGGTCAAGTTCCCGCCAGGGATAGGCCTTCAGAATCGTTTCAGGCGCATCAGGAGAAAAGATCGTGCAGATTCGCCGGCCCAGGACAATGCTCTTGGTCGGATCCTGGTCAACGTCCCATTGTGTGGCCCGGTGGTAGTGCTCCCAGACCACAACAGTCTTGCTCTTGGGGCCACTGGTGGTCAAACCGACAATGTTTTTCACAGCCGCAAGATAGTCCTGTTCGGAGGAATCGCCCGCTTTGTCTCGATCTTCCTTGGCCGCCGCCGTAATCACCTTTTCAACATTGAGCCATCCCTTGGATTCGCCACGTTCTTTCAATTCCTCGGGAGAAAGACGCAAAACAAAGGTGATTCGATCTGATTTCCGTAGATCCTTGGTGTAGAACGGGACAATCACGTCACGCGGATCCCAGGGCTCGCAATCAGGAATCTCCCCAAATCGGTCATCATTCGATCGGAAGATTTTGATAATGGCCATCCCGCGCTCATTCTTGCAGTCCATCGCCTCTTCCAGCTTGGGCAGGATCCGAACGATATGCCGGAGATAGCCGTCAAAGCCAACTTCCGCCTTGCGAACATCTTCCGAGTTGACGCCACCGACCAGGGGAATGAAATTGGCAATGAGCGGCGTATTCCGCGTCATCGAAATTTCCTGGTCTGTTTTCTCTCGGGTGACGTCGTCAACAATCGGAACCACGGTATTGGGCGCGCCTGGATACGGCTTGGTTTTCTTGGCTTTTCGGCGACCGCGTCGACGCTGGATGATTTTGAGGTCAGTGTCCGCCCATTCACGGCGATTGGTCACGTCCTCTAAAATCCCCTGTTTGTGCGGGTTTGGCGCACCAACATCGGTCTCTTTTTTCGCTTCGTCAGCCATTTGTCACCCAAAATAAAAGGGGGCGTACAGGTTTTTCCCGCACACCCCCCCAGCCAAAAGGAGCCTTGCCTTAAACGATTCCGAAGCTATTCCTCAACGTCGCATAACGCAAGCAAATTTTAATCTTTTTTCTTTCAGTCTTCAAATCGGTTTCCGCCCCAGCCCCCAACTCCATCGTCATCGCGCTTAAAACAGTCTGAGGCATTCCCGCAGCGCACGCTTCGAATCGCATAGATTCCAGGAAGATCATGGTACCGGGGTGTTGTTGGCATTTCAGCATACAGCATTGTGACCATATCCAGGTCATCAGGACTCGGCTCTCCTCTTGCTCTTATTTGATCCTTGGGCTCCAGCTTGATTCGATTCGAGTTGTCGTTTTTACGGTCATACTTCCGTTTTCGCATTTGTTCACGGAGATCCTCGTCTTTCAACAACACCACCGCCCGCTCCGCCAAAAGCTGTCTAAGCGAAAAGGCGTCTTCACTAGCCCGGTCCATGTAACTCGTCTTGTCTCGAGGGGCAGCATTCCCGAAATATCGCCGGATCGGCCAACCCTTTCCACCCAAGTGGTCAATGATGGGCGCTCCAATTCCGCCCGCATCGGCAATAATCTGGTCAGGTCTTAATTCCCATTTTTGAAAAAACTTAATTAAGTCTAACTCTAAAAGCGTCGCGTCTTTATGGCGAAACTCAACTTTATCGAGCATGGTGTTTCCATCTCGCACCCCCGCAACCTGTTTGTCACCGCCGCCCGACAGATCCACCGCCGCACGCCGTTCCCCGCGTTTCCAGGGAATCAATCCCGACATGGCATACTCAACGCAATCCCACCGGTCGAAGACAACGCGCCCGCCCTTTCGGAAGAATTTTCCGTACACCATCGACTGGATATACGGATCATCCTCGCCATACTGCCGAATCAGCGCCAGGCGCTCCTCGTACTTGTGCCCCTGCATGAGGTGCAGACAATCCGACCAGCCCACTTCATGAGTCTTCCACTCATTTTTCCACTTGTTGAAGATCGTCCAAAACGGTCCTGTGTCTTCACCAGGCGTCGACACCACCAGCCACACCGCCGGGCCGCACCGGCGCAAGGCGAAAAACATTTCATCCGTAATACCCTTAGCCTCATCCGTGATGATCAACAGCGGGGCATACACCATCTTGCCGTCTTCGTCCTTAAACCAGCGATCATGGAACCCTTCCGCCGTCTTCGGATCCCTTGGCGAGAACGCCTTCCAGGTCGAGCCCGGGATTCCTCGCACGCTGGGCGCGTCAATGGTCAAGTCGTCGTCACTCATCCCCCACTTGGGATGTTTGGCGATCGCCGCCCTCAAGACCGGCCAGAGCTGCTCTTTAATCTGCCGTTCCGCCCCCGAGGTCGAAGCAACCTGCGAGCCCGGAAACGCTGCCATCCATGCCAGGCCCAGCGCCGGAATCACCATGGAGGTCTTCCCCGACTCATTCGGCGTCACCGCCGCCACCTTCGCCCCAATCGTCATGCAGTCCCGCAAAATTGACGTCTGCCACCCATACGGCGACACCGGACACCAAAGCTGTGTCTGCGACACCGGATCCATATACGGCGGCCATTCAAGCGTTCTCTCTAAATTTTTCGCCGTAACTTCCATGATCACCACTCCCTCGCCACAACATAATCACGCCCCTCAACCAGCGGAGTCAAAAAGGGTTGCACTCTAACCGACTCACAATGCAACACTGCCGCCAGGATGGCCCTCCGCATGTCGTCAGCGTCAGCCTGGTCCCCAGGCAACGTGCACACCACACTCCCGCCCCGTGTAGCATTTTTGCATTTTTCCGAGATTGCTACATTGACAACGCTCTTGCGCATCGTGCGCAGCGCCAACCCACACCACGCCGAAAGCGTGGCGTCCACGGCATCGGCGCAGATTTTCGCCCGGTCAATCAACTGCTTTTCAATCCTGATTTTCACGCCGCCTTACCCTCTCGCCACCACTCACCCAACAACGCCGCCCGCTTCCGCGCCAGCCTCATCCGGTTCGCCGTCCTGGCCGCGTTCTGTCCACGCCTACGCGCCACAGCCGCCCTCTTCACCGCCTCGGCCTTATCCACGGCCCCCCCGCTTTCTCAAGGCCCGCAGAATGGCATCCTGCCCCGCCGCCAAAACAATCAAATGCGAATGCACCCTCGACAAGGCTTCAGTAAACTCAGCCTTTTCTGTCCGTTTCAATTCATGCCAACAGGCCCGCTTGTCGATATGCGGGTGTCGGCATTCGGCATCATCGAATTGCCCGGCACACCCACGACACGAAGCCTTTACTTTTGGGGCCGCAAGCGAAGCGAGTGGCCCATAGTCGTCGCCAATGTGCGAAAGTCCCGGAGCTCGCCCGCTCTTCCCCCGCCCCTTCACTCGATCCCCCATCCCCGGCAAAGCCCGATCGCCACCTCATTCGCCACATCCTCCGTCAAATTCGCGTTGTCGATCACCGCGTCAAAGTCAATAATCCACCCATCCAGATCCGTCTCGCTTTCATGGCAATCCTGGCCGTATGGATTTCGCGTCAACCGGATCACCATTCCCCCAGCGTCACGAATAGCGACGATCTCGTTTCGATATCTCACATCCGCCACAATCACCGGCACAATCCCGCGCCTGGCTCGCAAATCCACCACCCGATTTTTCCAAGCATGAACCCAGCATTCCGGCCATATCCTTCGCATGGATCCGCCAACATCCTGCATGATCTTCCGCGCCGAAAATCCGGTATGCGTCAGCGCATTTTTCTGCTCCTCCGTCCCATTCAAAACAAACTGGGGCACCCCGAACAAATCACACACCAGGTCTTTCAGCGGATCCGCAAAACAAACCATCTCCGAATCCTCCAGCCGCGACTGCAAAAACCGCCCAATCGTCGTCTTCCCACTCCCCTTTTTCCCACTCAGTCCGATGATCATGCCAAATTCTCCTTTTATTTTTACCTGATCACACTTCAATGTTGTCAGTTAGATCCGTAACAATGTTCTGGAATAATCGCACCTTCCACCGGTACTCGCTGATAATGCCCGATAGCGGAACCTTCTGTATTTCGCTCGTTTCCGGAGGGCATGCCTGACGTTGCGGAACTACCCGAGTCACCATCGTAAGCCGATCATGTAATCCCGCTATGGCTTTTTCCAATGAATCAATTGCATAACCAAGCTCTTCAAGTTCTTGATGAACCTGGGGACGGCGCGGATGAACATTATCTCCGCACGGTTGTGGTTCGCATTGGGCGATTGGACCCGCACACATATTTGCTTTTTTTAGCCCTAACCACCCCAAGTTTTTCTCCGCCGCCTCGAACGCTTCTTGCGTTACCCTAATCATTTTCACTTTCCTCCCTCGCTGTATTTTTCATCCAAACAATCCAACGCCACCCTCCCAGCGCAAATAAAAAAGGGCGCTCGCGGAATGAGGTCCTGTTCTCCCGGCACGACCTCAACCACAAGCGCCCCAAAGCCAACGGCGCACGTTCCAATTTTTCTCCCGACGACTACTCAGCCGCCGGCATAAATTCTACCTGCTCCTCGATTTTTCTATCCCCCACCCCGCCCGCCATCGCCGCCGCCAGATTTTTCCGCTTCTCCGCCGGCATCATCGAAATCATCCGATGCACGATGCACGCCATGACTTCATCCGTGATACTCGACCGCAACCCCTTCTCCCGCTTCCCATCCACCTGCCTTTGCAACCATGTGGCATAGTCCGCTGGAATTCTGATACTGACCCTGGTTGTCTCTTCAGCCATATGCCACCCCACCCCCCCAGCCCCAGCATCTCCCTTTTATTAATATTCTTATACTCTCTTTAGTATTGGCGCACTTATCGGCGCAGTTATCGGCGCACCAATCCAAAACACATCGACACAACCAACTCAAAATCAACAACTTAGAAACAACCTTATCGGCGCAGTTATCGGCGCAGTTATCAGCGCGCCTCCACCGTGACATAATGTTGTCTGACGACTTGACATTGTAGTAACCCGTTGACAATGAACCCAATACGCCGCCGAAATTTGTCTGACAAACTGAAAATGTGTGGCTCCCTTTTTGAGAGGGATAGGTGATTGCGCCGGTGCGCCGGGGGTGCCTGCCGCCGCGCCAAAAAAACGCACCGACCCCACCCGCCACACTACCCACAACCGCGCCAACCTGACACACCCTATCAACCGCATTAACGAATTGACACATAGCCGAAAATCCGTCCGATCCATCCGATCCGACCGACCTGCTGCCCCAAAAATGCGAAGTGGGAAACCGCCCCACCGCAGTCATAACCCGTTGATTTCCAATGACCATGTTTTCACTCATTTTGCATCACGTCATAACTCGTTGATAGTCAACAAATCCTAGTAGACTTATTTTTTTATTATGCGACCTCGACGTCACTTTCCGGCGTCTCGTCTTCATCATCACCAGGCACCGGGATCTCCGCCGGAAAACCGTCATCGACACCACGCAGCTCCCGAGCCAAGGCCACCGGTTCCTTGCCATCCTGGGCAGCTCTCCGAAGGAAGTCAGCCAGGAAGCAGGGGTCCGGTACATTCGCCGCCCCTGCCCGGCCAGAGGCCATCAGCCGGTTATGCTCCTGGATCGCCCGCACCCTATCCGACGGCGTGCCAGTCCGAATGATCTTCTCGAGCTCTGCCAGCTTGGTATCCCGAGACATCCGAGCCGATTCAGCCACCGGCGCCGCATCATCCTTCTTCCGCTCCGTCATCAAGAATCTCAACCGACACGCCACCTCCCCCCTCTTCAACAACCTTGACGCTTGTTGAGTGGCGGATTCCTTGCTGCAATTGCCGGATACGCAGGCACGATACGCAACTTCCATCCGCCCGGTGTCAACATACATCTCAAGAAACCTCTCGTATTTTGGATTGATGAGAGGAGCCGAACCGTTGGACTGATACAGCGAATCCCTGAAGTATCCATCGCTTTTTGATTCTTCCGAAACCCGTACACCATCGCCACTGTCAGACAACTCCACGAGCTGGGACACAGAAACGCCGCCACGGACAATCTGATCGGCAATATCCAGGTCTGGATTCTGAATGAACGGCATTTTGCTTTGATCCGTCATCGATTTATAACCTTAGCTAAAGCCAGTTGCGTTTTAACCTTCCGCAATTCCTCTTCAAGTTCATCAATACGGGCTTGTGCTTTAGCGAGACCGGTCGCCGCGTTCGCGTTCTTGTGATATTGCATCGGGTCATTCGTCATAACACCAATGGGACCAGAATCGATCCCATTTCGCTCGCATGTCTTTCTCCAATTCTGGTCAGCCTTGCGATTGGTAGAATCCGGTTTAGACATGATGACATCGAGATCCCCCATCGGAATTCCGTGCACCAACTTCATCGCCTCGAGGAATACTTTGTAATTCATAACGAGAAAGACCATACACACCCCGAAAAGATATGCAAAGAAAAAACTTTTTTTTTGTTGCATAACCCAAAAGGATAATTTATAGATTCAACCCATGTTTGAAGGCCGGGACAGCCAAGTGTGAAAAAGCGAGAGAAAAAGTTATAGGCATATGATATATTATGCGACATTGTTTATAACTCGCAACACGCTTGGTGAGCCGGTGGTTATTAACCAACAGCCGGGAGAGC
>CAZOZF010000008.1:0-43190 GCA_964584205.1 uncultured Verrucomicrobiota bacterium | reverse complement strand
TGAACATCGCAACCATGTTCTCCGTGGGCGTCGTGGCCTGGATGTTGTGTACGGGATCGAACACGAACCCGCCGTCGCGGTTGAAAATCTCGATCCGTTCGAGAACTTCCTGATACACCTGTCCGGGCGTCCCGAACTGGAGCGTCTGCTGAGTATTGGCGCCGCCGCCCCAGAAGGTGAGCTGGCGTCCAAACCGCTCCTTGAGCATCCGCGCGTCCATGCCCTCGGCGGAACACTGGACGGGATTGAGGACATCGAATCCGGCCTCAATAATGTCGGGCAGCAGTTCGGACACCGCGCCGCACGAATGGATGAAGGTCTTCCACTTACACTTCGAGTGGATGAGCGTGTTGACCTTGATGTGGAAGGGCTTGAAAAGCTCACGGTAGGCGTTGACCGAAATGAACAACCCGCGCTGCGTGCCGAAATCCGTGCCCGTCAGGAACACCGCCTGGACGCGGTCGCCGAGGATCCCGATGAGGGTCTCGATGTTCTGTAGGGCGATCTCGCACTGCTTCTCAAAGATGGCCAGGACATAATCCTGGCGGGCCGCCGTGGAAACATACCACTCTTCAATGTCACGGATGCCTTTCGGGTGCTTCATCCAGGGGCCGGGAACGAGGGCGATATCGCCAAAGGCGGTGCCGGGCATGGTCATGGCCACGCCCAACTCCGGCTGGCGGTCGAGTTCCGCCGCCTTGGCGCGGTACCAGGCCAGGTCCTCCTGACCCAGCAGCCCGAACTCCTCGGTATTGTCCGCCGGATTGAGATGATCCTCATCGATGGGCGGCTGGCGGATGATAGAATCAAAGAAATGGGCACCCTTAGGCATACGCCCGCTGGGAGGGACGGTCATATCGCCCTCCGGATACAGCAGGTAATCGCCACTGCTGTCCACGGTGATATTGAACTGGCCCGGCACCAACACCTCCGTCCCGTCGAACAGGGTAAAGGGCTTCCAGTCCCGGTTCTCGAACCCGAACAGTGTCTTGCGGGTCATAAGCCCGACGACATCAATGCCCAGCGCCGCTCGCAGTTCGGCATCCACCTCACCCAGCATCTGGTAGGGCTCAATCACTTTGACGGGGCCACGCCCGCTTCCGAGGATGGCGTCACGCAATCGCGTGACAGCCGAAACATGAATACCGGTCACTGCCGTAGATCCGATATCCACGGGAACACGGTCGGGTTGCTGATGGGCAAGGGCTTTTGCGACGCGTTCTCTACTGGTCATGTGTCTCTCCTCACTGGTGATGCCTATCCTGCAAAGTCAGGATTAAATATCAATACTACAATTACAGGGGGCAGAATGCCAGATTTCTCGAAATAAAAAAATACCTTGCATCACAAAAAACATATCTGACATCACATTGTCAGGAATAAAATCGATTCGCACCCCGGTATGAGGAAGATGACACAAGCCGGTAAATATTGTAATAACATGCAGAATTTGTTTCATTGTAGGACAAATTGACCATGAGACAATCCGGCCCCATTCCTGCTGATGGCAACTTAGCTGCTTTCCCGCGCGGCGGAGTAGCTCCCCGCGACCGCCTTACCCGGTTGGTGGACGAATATGGACATGGAAGCGCGAGGCGACTGCCCCAGCACAGGAATCCCGGGCTGGAAATCGTTTATCTGCGGCACGGCCACTTGAACTGGGAATATGAGGGGCGTCGGGAAACCCTCCCGCCCGACTCGGTTTTTTTTACGTTGCCCTGGGAAACCCATGGCAGCAGCTCGGAATTTGAACCCGGCCATGAATGGTATTTCGCCGTCCTTCGTTTGAACGGAAAAAATCTTAGCCAACCAGGGCCGTTTTCATTTCCCCGTCAACTTGGACTCTCCGCCCCGGACAGCCGTTCCATTGCGACACATCTTCGGAACGCTCCCCGCCGTGTCTGGCCGGCCACCCCCCTGATCCGTTCACTTTTCCCTTCATTAGTCCAGGAATTAGACATCACGGGTCCCTTCCATGAACGGTATGTGGCACAGTTACTGGCCCTGCTTGTGATTGAACTCGCCCGTATCCTGTCCTCCAGCAATGCTCCCTCACAGCACGTCAACCGGGCCTCTTCAACAATTAATAAGTTTCTAACCGAGCTGGAAAACCGCTGTGATGAGCCCTGGATTTTGGACAGTATGGCGGCACATGTAGGGCTCAAGCGAACCCAGTTTTCCACCTTGTTCCATCATCATACGGGGGACACGCCTATCCTCTATCTGAACCGGCTGCGTATTGAAAAGGCACGTCGCCTTCTGGCATCAACCCAACGCCCCATCACCGAAATTGCCTTTGAGTGCGGATTCGCATCAAGCCAGTACTTTGCCGGGGTTTTTCGCGCGCTCACCGGTAAAACGGCCTCAGCCTACCGGCGAGGAATCCGATAGGAAACACTGGTTCACCCCACCGGCTTGGGCAGGAAAATTTCCTGGAAGAAGTTGCGTGCGTATCGATCGGTCATCAGGGACATGTGATCGATGACAATCTGGGAGAGGGACGGCCGATCGCGCTTGCCGTACATTTTCTCAATGAAATGATGGAGTTCCCGAACGGCCAGGGGGTCCTTATCCAACACCACACCCCACTGGTTCTGACGCCGTGATGACAATTCCCTCTGCTCAAAATCGAAAATCGTCGTCAGCATATTCTCGGCACGAATCGCATATTCGTTGAGCAACGGGTGAAAATAGATGTTCTTGCAGTTATAGGCATACAGCTGCCTGAACGCCTCAAAAACATCATCAGAAAACCCGATCTGGTCCGGTGTCTTAAGGTTGGTGCGGATCATATCCGTAACCAGATTATTGATAATCGTGCGGTTATCCTCACCCAACACCTTGATCACGGCTTTGGGAAGAGGTGGCATTTTACCAAAGACACTCAAAGCGTCCTCATAATCCCGCCCCGAATAGGCAATCCGGTCCGCCAACCTGACCACACAGCCCTCCATTGTAAGAGGAACCACCCCGCGACGACGGATTTTTCCAAGCACAGGCCCCGGCCTGGCTCTGGGAGTCAGAGTTTGTTCCGTACTTTCTCCGCAATGGCAGACAATACCGTCGCGGACTTCATAAGTCAGATTCAAGCCCCGCTCCTCAGTAGAAGGACGGAACGCCAGTTGATCCACGACGCGAAGACTATGAAGCTCATGGGAAAATGACTGGGAAGAATCATTCCGCTTCCACAGTTTATCCAACACGGTTTCGCCAGCGTGCCCGAAGGGGCCATGTCCCAGGTCATGACCCAGGGCAATGGCATAGGCCAGATCCTGGTTCAACCCAAGGGCACGCGCGACAGTCTGGGCGATAGAGGCCATGTACAGGGAATGATCAACCCGGGTGGACACGTGGTCACTTTCAGGGGAAAAAATGACCTGGGTCTTGTAGCGCAACCGGCGAAAGGCGGTGCAATGCAGAATCCGGTGGGCATCCCGCTGGAAACACAGCCGGATCGGGTCTTCCGGTTCATTCCGCTCACGGCCACGACTGCTTAAGCTCTGGGTGGCCAGGGGATGATCCAGGATTTTATCTTCACGATCCTGGGCGAGTTCTCGAAGGGTCTTTGTCATGGCGCATTTCTATATCAACCCCCACCCCGCTCGTCCAGACCGATGATTTGATATTTTTTTCCACGGAAAACCGATCTATGATACACTTCAAAACCATTTCGAAAAAGGCGGCACCATGAGTGACAACTGCATATTCTGCAAAATCATCAAAGGAGAAATTCCCTGCACGACGATCTATGAGGATCCGGAGGTGCTGGCATTTATGGACATTGGCCCCGTTGTCAAGGGTCATACCCTGGTGATCCCCAAGACCCACCACAATCCCCTGATGGACAGCCCCCCCGAAATCCTTCAAAAGCTCATCATCGTGGTTCAGAAAATTGCCCGCGCCCAGAAAAAGGGACTCGCGGCCGACGGAATCAGTGTATCCCAGGCTAACGGCGCTGCGGCGGGTCAAGTGGTTCCACACATTCACTTTCATGTGATCCCCCGGTTCACTGCCGACGGGTTCCACGGCAACTGGTCACCTAAGAAATACGAGTCGCCGGGAGAAATGCAGGATTATGCTGATCGCATCCGCAAGGCCCTGGACTGAGCCCCCCCTACTCCCATGCAAAAACACGGCTTTGAAGAATCATTGAAACAGATTGCCACGGAAGACTCCCGTTACCCGAAGGAGGCCTATGTCTTTCTTCGACTGGCCCTCAATTTTACCATCAAGGCCATGAAGAAGCCCTCCAGTGGCCCCGCCCGCCACATCACGGGACAGGAACTGCTGGAAGGAATTCGCCTCTATACGCTTCAGGAATTCGGCCCCATCTCCCGCACCGTCCTCGCGGAATGGGGCATCACCCGTACTGAGGATTTTGGAAATCTGGTCTTCAATCTGGTGCGACATGGACTGCTCGGAAAAACCGACCAGGATAAAATTGAGGACTTTTCAAGCGGCTATTTATTTCAGGAAGCCTTCACCAACCCCTTCCTGCCCGCCTCAGCCAGAATTCCAAAGCCGGTCGTAAAAACAAAATATCCCGTTCGAAAATCTAAAAAAGGAATTTCTCCATGAAGAAAATCTGCATCCTTCTTCTCCTTGCCACCGGCCTTGCCGTCCCGGCATGGGGTGATCAAACTGACTCCTCCGCCCTGACCACGCTGAAGCAGTCCAACGACCGCCTCGTTCGTTTTTCGCTGGATAACGGCATGACCTGCCTCTTAAAGGAAGATCATTCCGCCCCGGTGGTATCGATACAAATCTGGGTCGGATCCGGCTCCATTCATGAGGGCGAATGGCTTGGAGCCGGCCTTTCGCATTATGTCGAACACATGGTCTTCAAGGGAACCCCCTCCCGAAAGCCAGGCGAAATCGCCAAAACCATCATCGGCCTCGGCGGGAAATTGAACGCCTACACCAGTCTGGATCGCACCGTGTTCCACACGGATCTTCCTTCCCGCAACTGGACGGAAGCCCTCGCCACTTTGGCGGACGCCGTTATCAACGCCTCGTTCCCTGAAAGTGAATGGGGCCGGGAAAAGGACGTGATCCTCAGGGAATTCAGCATGGGTGAGGATGATCCAGACCGCGAAATCCAGAAACTTCTTTTTGAAACCGCCTACACAACCCACCCGTACCGGATTCCCGTCATTGGCCTGCGCGACATCTTTAAGTCCATTACCCGGGAGGATTTGCTTGGCTTTTACCACCGCCGTTACAGTCCCGACAATATGGTGGCCGTGGTCGTGGGCGATATTCAACCCGATGAGGCCCGGAAGACTCTGACGGCGGCATTTTCCAGTTTTGCCCGCCGCGCCAATCCGCCGGTTTTCATCCCCACGGAACCCCGCCAGACCGGCCCCCGCCAGATCCGCAAGGCAGGCGCCTACAACGTGTCGCGCCTGGACATGGCATTCCATACCACAACCCTTTCCGATCCGGATGCCCCCGCTCTGGATTTGCTGGCCGCGATCATGGGGGGTAGCCAGAGTTCTCGCCTGGTACAGGACATCAAGGAAACCCGTAAACTTGTCCATGGGATCAACGCCTCATCATTCACTCCGGTCTATCCCGGCCTCTTTTCCATCAGCGCCACGCTCGACCCCTCCCGGGAAAACGAAGTCATCAAGGCCCTTCAGGAAGCCGTCACCTCGTGGGGTACCCTGTCTTTTTCGAAAAATGAAATCGAAAAGGCTAAACGACTCATGCTGGTGAACGAACTGGCGGGACTTCAATCCATGCACGGACAGGCCGCCAGCATGGCCGAGGGCCAGCTTTTCATGCGGGATCCCCGTTATTCCGAATCCTATCTGGCACGCCTTCAGGCGGTTACCGCCGTCGATCTCCAGGCCGTCGCCCGGAAATACTTCCGCCCCGAAAACCGGGTCACAGTCATTCTCGGCCCTGAACTGGGCACCGCCAGTGGAGCCCTTCCCGCAGCCATGAGCCAGCCGTCCGAGGTCATCAAGCGTGTGCTGCCCAACGGCATCCCGCTGATCCTTCGGGAAGATCACCGGCTTCCCTTCATCTATGTCTGCGCAACCTTTCTGGGAGGCGTCATCTCGGAGGATGAAAACACCAGCGGCATCAGTCAACTGATGTCCGATCTTCTGATCCGGGGAACCCCGCGCCGCAGCGCCCTCAAAATTGCGCAAACCGTGGAAACCCTCGGCGCCGAGCTGTCACCCTTCGCCGGGTATAATAGTGTCGGACTCCGGGGTCGCAGCCTGGCGGGCGATGCGGACACCCTGATGGACGTCATGTTCGACTGCCTCGGGAACGCCGCCTTCCCCACGAATGAGGTGGAGAAGCAAAAAGTCGTCCAGCTGGCGGCCATTTCGGCCGAACAGGAAGAACCCATGAACATTGCCCGGGATGCCCTTAACGCCGCCCTTTTCGCCGGGCATCCCTACCGCCTGACGCTTCTGGGCACGCCCCGCTCCGTGACCGGGCTGGATCAAGCCGCCCTGCGGGAGTATTACCGGCGACAACTGGTGACCGGCAACCTGGTGATTGCCCTGTTCGGAGACATCACGGTGAAGGATGCCGAGTCGCTTGTATCCCGATACATCGGCCGTATTCGCCGGGATGCGGCACCTGCCCGGCTCGGTGCCATCCCAAGTCCCGTGCTTCCCACCCGCCTTGAAAAACGCGAACCGCGCGAACAATGCATTGTCCTGTATGGATTCCCGGGCGTCAGCATTTTCGATCCACGCCGGGATCCGCTGGATCTCCTCGAAGCGGCCACCGGGGGAATGTCCTCACGATTATTTGAAACCGTCCGGGATAAGCGGGGCCTTGCCTATTATGCCAGCACCACTCAGCGCTTCGGCCTGGACAGCGGGATCTTCACCCTTTTTGCAGGAACCCGGATCGACGCCCTTCCCCAGGTCGAAATGCTCATCCGGGAGGAGATTGAGCGCGTGACCACAAAAGGGCTGGATCCTGAAGAAATTGCCCGGGCCCGGAACATGATACTCGCCGAACATGAAATGCGCCTTCAGGACAACAGCGGGCTCGCCATGATGTGCGCCCTGGATGAATTGTACGGACAGGGATTCGCCTACGAGTTCAGCACCCGAAAGCGCATTGAAGCCGTCACCCCGGAACAGATCAAGCAAGCGGCCATCTCGATCCTGACCACCAACAAGCTGGCCATCTCAGTGGTTCTTCCGAAAGTCGCGAAGTAGGGGTTCAGCCTGCGAACTGAAGATCGTAAAGACGCTTGTAGACGCCATGAGCCTTTAACAGTTCCTCATGGGTTCCCGATTCGACGATCCTGCCCTTCTCAAGAACGATAATCTTGTCGCAGTCAATGATCGTCGAAAGCCGGTGGGCAATGGCAAAGACCGTACGGCCCGTCATCAAGGCATGCAGGGCGGACTGCACAGAACGCTCGGATTCCGTATCCAGGGCGCTGGTGGCCTCGTCGAGGATCATGATCGGGGGGTTACGCAACATCGCACGGGCAATCGCCAAACGCTGCTTCTGGCCGCCGGACAGCCGGACACCCAGATCGCCCACCTTGGTCTCATACTGCTCGGGCATCTCCATAATGAAGGCATGGGCATTGGCCTGCTTGGCGGCCGCGATAACGGCCTCCCGGTTCGCCTCCCGAGACCCGTAACTGATGTTGTTCGCGACCGTGTCATTGAACAACACCGTATCCTGGGTCACAATCCCCATCAGCCGCCGCAGGGAAGGAATCGTCATGTCACGAACATCTCTCCCATTGATTTTCAGGTGACCGCCCGTCACGTCATAGAAGCGGGGAATCAGACTGACGAGCGTGGTCTTGCCAGAACCGGATCCGCCGACGATCGCAATACGCTGCCCAGCGGTCACAGCCAGCGACACTCCGTCCAGGATGGTGCCTTCCCCATAGGTAAACGCGACGTTCTCAAACGCAACCGTTTCAACCTTGTCCTTGAACTCCACCGCACCCGGTCGTTCTTCCACAGAAATGGGCGTATCGAGCACCTCGAAAATCCGGTCCGCTGCAGCGACCGCCTGCTGGATCTGCAAGTGCATGCGACTGAGTTTCTTGACCGGCTCATACATCATGAACAGCGCCCCGGCATAGGTCATGAACTCATTGTATTTCATCCCCAGCTTCCACACATAAATCAACACCAGGCTCACTCCAATGGTGGAAATAAACACAATGATCGGCTCCACGGCGGAATTGGCGCGCGCCACCTTGATGATCCGCCTGAAAAACGCGTTGTTCTGTTCCTCGAACCGGCCCGTTTCATACGGCTCCATCCCGAACGCCTTGACGACCCGCACCCCGCCGATCATTTCCTGCAAAACGGACACCAGATCAGCCACCCGCTGCTGCGCCTCCCGTGTGAACCGACGAACCCGCCGTCCGAATACCGCCACCGGCAAAATACAAATCGGGAACAACACCATGCTGATCAGCGCCAGCCAGGGATCGATCACCAGCAGCGCAATCACGGCGACAATCAATGTCAGCGGCTGCTTCGCCACATCCTCGACCACCACCGACACCGCGTTTTCCACCGCCATGGGATCATTCGTGGTCCGGGCAATCAGCTCCCCGCTCCGGCTCGAGACAAAATAGGACAACGACAGGGCGTTGAGTTTACTGAACAAGGCATTGCGCAAGTCCATGACCACACGCGACCCGACCCATCGGATCTGATACTTCGCCATATAGTCCGCCACCCCCCGGACAATCCCCACAACAGGCAACATCAAGGCGGTCAGGATCATCAGCCAGTCAACGGAAAAGTTCTTCAGCAAGAATCCCGAAAGCCGTGCCTGAACATCAGACAGGCGTTTCTTTAACGCGACCCACCGCCCCAACGAGGAGCCGCCTCCGGCCTCGACACGAGCAGGCACGGCCTTTTGCGGGGCGATGGATTCACCCGGCGCGCCTTGTGGGATCTGGACAACGGCAACGGAAGCAACGGCAGGCTCCCGCTCAAAGAACACAGGAAGCCCCTTATTGACAAACAACAGGAACCCCCCGTTCGCGACGGCATAAAGACAGCCGAACAGAATTCCAACTAACACCCTTTTCCAATACGGGCGTGTGTAAACCAGCAGGCGCCGGTATGTGGCCAGATCCCCGCTGTTGCTTTTTTCAGGTGCTCCCATGGCGGGTAAGAATCATGCCCGGAGACGGTAATTTCAAGTGTAAACTTAGGATCCTGAAAAGTTCGGCTACTTCTCCACCGGAACCACGATCCCTCGCATGATGACCTTCTGGCAAAGCACAAACACCAGGAGCGTCGGGATCGAGGCTAGAATCAGGGACGCGAACACCACCCCCTGCCCGCTCGTCGACTGCAACTGGTACAACCAGGGCATAATCGTCCACATACGCTCATCCTGACAGAGCAGCAATGCCATCATGAAGTTGGTGTAGGCCCCGGTAAACGCACCCAGCGCTGTAACCGCCAGAATCGGCGTGCTGAGCCGCATACTGATCTGCCAGAACAACCTGAACTCCCCAGCCCCATCCAATTGGGCGCACTCGTAGAGCTCTTTGGGAAGTGAATCAAAGAAACCCTTGAGCAGAAAAATTGTATATCCGTTCGCCAATCCCGGCAAAATCAGCGCGGCAAAAGTATTCAAGAGGTGGAACTGGCGCAACATCAGGAAGATCGGGATCTGCGTTACCATGGGCGGAAACGCCATGGTCAACATCAGGAACAGCAGCACCTTGTAGGTCGACCGGGGCCGGTACCGGCTCAGGGCATACGCCGCCAGGGGATTAAAAATCAGGGCGCACAGCACCGAAAGTCCGCAATACAGTGCGGTGTTCACCAGCGCCCGGCCATGGCGAAAAATGTAGTCGCCCACCGTCAGGAAGTTGCGGGTCACGAATTCCCGGCGAAGGCTTTGGATTTGTGATTTGAACGCCTGGTAATGGAATTCCTGCTGAGGCAGCCGGATGTCGATCCATTCGGGAAGGGCAGATTTGAAATGGCGGTTCAAGGCCTCAAGGGACCCGTATTTTGCCTGGAGCCAGTCATGAAAACGGAAATCAACCGTGTCCAGGAAAAGAGCCTCGGCGGGCAGGAAATGCAGGGTTCCGGTACCGGGATCGCGCCAGCCTTGGAGAAAGGACTCCCAGTCGGACAACGCGACCCCGCTCGCTGGCGGCTGCGAGGAAAATGGAGCCTGCTCAAAACCGGAATAGGACGTCCCATACCGGCTGTTCAAAATTGAAATGTCATGATATTTGGCTTTCAGGAAATCACGATAAGCAGGCGTCGCCGAACGGTCCGCCCGAATCCAGGCCAGACTCAATATTCCCCGGACAAACCGCTCCCAGTCGTCCCGCTCCAATATCGAACTTTTCGCCGGATCAGGAAGCCGTTGCGCCAGATGAATCTCACTCCAGGCACGATAGGCGGTGCCATGGGCACGGTTAAAATCGTTCAAATCGCGAGTGTACTGGTTCTTGAGAAACGCATTTTTATAAAATCCCTCGGCGCTGAAATAATACCGGGACTCCACGGGCTGCGTGCTCACAAAATCCATTACCGCCCGGTCGAAAACCCGATCCCCGCCCCGAGCCCGCCGCTCGAGGCCATTTTGGGGCAACACGAAAAAGGCATTCCACCCCACAAAAGTTGTCCCCATAGCCTCATTCAGCAGCGCGATATCATTCCCGTGGGCCCGTTCCATCCGGTTCTTGAACTCTCGCAGCCCGGAAGGAATGGCGCCCCGTGACTGGGGCGTCGCAAGATACCCGAGATCAAAAGTATGGGGAGGCGAGTCCCCGGACTTCAGGAACTCCCGCCATTCCTCGACCAGCGGGGAACCGCCGTCCGGCGGCTCGACTTTTTGAAACGTCGTCGCCTCGCTGTCATACGCCCACCGCATCTGATTGAGCGACTCGTTGAAAAGCCCTTCACAATGTTTACGATAGAGCGCGGCCTCGTCTATCAAAAAAGCGGGAACCACCCGTTGATCCGCCGCATCCACCGCCGATTTCGTGCTTCCCGCCAGCATCAGCAGAAAGGGGTAAATCATCGTGACGGAACCGACCATCAGCAGCGCATACATGATCCCGACGAGAAACCGGGTTTTCCAATGACGCCGCCCTATGGATGACAAAATAGGCATATCTATTGTCCGTTCGCTTTAAACTCCACCCTTGACAGCATCTTCAGCTGTTGCACCGTAAACCCGATCAAAATCACCCCGAGCATCCAGGCGGCAGCGGTGGCAGGGCCGAACTTGAGAAAGGTGAAGGCCTTATACCAGATATGCAATCCCGCAACCTCCGTATTGGCCGCGCCGCCGGTCATCACGAGAATGTTTCCGGTGGCCGCATAGAACGAGCCGATAAATGCACCGACAAAATTAATCAGGATCAGGGGCTTCAACATCGGAAATACCACAAACAGAATTTTATCAATAAAGGTGGCACCATCCACATCCGCAGCCTCGTAATAATCATCAGGAATCCCCTTCAGTGCCGCCAGATAGATCAGGCAGCCCGGCCCCATCCCCGCCCACACCATGGGAATCACACAGGACAACATCGCCGTATCGGGATCCGCCAGCCAATGATAGGCCTCGGGGGCGTGCCGGAAAAGACGCCCCGGCAGGTGCGTCAGCAACACGCCCAGGGGTTCACCACCGGGACACAGGATCGGCCAGGCCATCCGCCCCATCGTGACCAGAAGCAACACCCCGGTTCCCGCGAATCCCCCTGCCGCCCATCGCCTGTCGTTCAACCAGAGGCGGCGTGCAAACAGAAGCGCGATCACAAACAATCCCACTCCGATCAGCAGGAATCCCATGGCGGGAATCTTCAGCACCACCGCATTCAAGACGCCGTGTTCCGAGGGATCAAAAAATTCTTTCCACAGCAGAATCGTGACAATTCCCGTCACCACGGCGGGCAAATAGAACACCAGCCTGAAAAATAATTTTCCGACCGGTATCTCCTGGAGTAACACCGCGAGGGCCATCGGAGGCAGAAATGTGAGCGCCAGCACCAAAAAGCTGTACCGGAACGAATTGAGCACCGCCTGCCACCACGTCCCGTCAAACAACACATCCCCGAAATTATCCAATCCCACCCAGGTGGAGGCACCCAGCAGCCGGTAATCTTGAAACGCCATCAGGGACCCGCGCAACAAGGGCACATAATGCCAGAGAAAAACCGTCAGGATCGCCGGAAGGAGCAGTAGCGCCACCCCCATGACGCGACGACGCCCCCCCACCCGCACGCCTACCGTCAGCCCTTCGTCAGGCGGTGAAAAAAGCTTGGTAATCTTGCGAAATCCCAGGACAAATGCCACCAGAATACCCGCCAACACAACCCCGGCCACACTTCTGCGGATCATCCGGTCCCGTGGCGACACCACTCCCATCATCTGCTCGTTGGCGCGGCATACCCCGTCGCGCAGAAGACCTTGCAGAATATCCAACCGCCGCCCCTGCTCAACGGGGAACTGATCCTTCAACACCATCGTTTCCGCCTTCTGCAGCGGCAGGGTCATCATCTCATAAGCCAGATTACTGTTCCCCCCATATGGCTCCGGCTTTCCGGTTTCCATGGCCACATCAAATGTCCGGGCCCACCCGGGCGGCGACAACCGTTCGATTTCCGGATACCCGAACAATTTCAAATAACGCGGATGAATAAACCGGCCCAGCCCGCTTTCCACCATGACACGGGTCTTGATGGCCGTTGCCTCGCGACTGTCAAAATACCTCATGTATTCCCAGGCGGCATCGCGCACCGCCGGCTCCTTGATCCCCGAAAACAGCCCCATCATCATGCTGTTCAGCTCCGTTCCCCGATCCCCGCGCGGCCCCTTCGGGATCGGGACCATTCCGGTCACATCGGGGTTGATGGTGGAAATCAATTTTTCATCCACATACGCAAACCACATCCCGATCTGACCACGCTCCTGACGAGCGACAAAGTCCCCGGTATCCTTGCAGGAGAACCCGCGCCGGATTTTCCCGTTCGAGTCTTCCCACTTCTCGGCGCTCAGCCGGATATAAAAATCCAACGCCTCGGCCGCCTCGCGGGAATCAAAGGCGCAGCGCCATTGCCGGATCGTCTCATCATACACCACCGCCTCGCCGCCAAACGACCACAGGATGGGAAGCCAATAATGGGCCTCCTGTTTTCCCCGGACCAGAAAGAATCCATACGTGCCCGCTTCAGGATCCGTCAGTTTTTTGGCCGCCGCCATCAGGTCAGCCATCGTCCACTCCGAAGTGGGATAAGGCATCCGCTTGGCATCAAAGAGATCCTTGCGAAACATCAGGACATTACCCATCGCGCCGCCATACGGAAGGGCCCAGACATGGGTTCCGCCCGGACCGGGACGCCGGATCACCGGCCACAACTTGGGATTGATCCGGAACTCCTGCGCCTCCCGATCCATCGCCGAAAGATAGCCATCCTCGGGCCGGTCCAGCGGATACAGGAAATTATTGCGGATATAGGTTTCAGACTTGCGGAAATTGACATAGAGAATATCCGGCGCCAGCCCGCCGGCAATCGCGAGAAGATCCACCTCCACCCCCTTGACCGTAATGCCGGTAAACCGCTCCAGTTCAACCGACACGTTGTCCCAGGGATGCACTCCATATCGGCCGGGATCCGCCTGATACCGCGCCCGGTATTTTTTAGAAAACAATTTGGGGAAATCTTTCTTGAACGCTTCGACGGCCTCCACCCCTGCCCGACTGGCCACATCCGGACTCGAAGGATCCGGCAGATCAAACACCTTCACATGGATCACGGTTTTCCCGTCCCGTTCCTCAATCCAGCCAGCCGGCGCCCATTCCGACGCCCCTAACACCAGCCCCCCCATCAGCAGAGGCGTCACCCATCTTGTAGTCCAAATTCGCTTCACAATATCCAAGTCCCCGGCTTTCAAACCGGTGCCGTTTTCCGCTTCAGCCACGCACGATCCGTCACATCCAGACTTGGCGACAGCAGTTGCCAGACCCTGCGGTGATAGCGATTCAGCCAGTCCCGTTCTTCGGATGTCAAAAGCGAGATCACAAGTGGCGCGGTGTCGAGAGGACACAGGGTCAGGGGCTCAAATTGCAGGAACTCACCACAGCCCGTCGTCATAAACGATTTCACCAGCACCATGTTTTCAATTCGGATGCCGTATTTCCCGGGCTCATAATACCCGGGCTCAATCGTAGTCACCATCCCGGGCTTCAAGGCCGTAGGACTCCACGCTTGACTCAATCCCTGCGGTCCCTCATGCACATTCAAATAGGATCCCACCCCGTGTCCACTCCCATGCCGGTAATTCAAGCCTTCGCTCCAGAGTGGAAGCCTGGCCAACGTATCCAAATGGGTTCCGGTGGTTCCCGCCGGAAAACGGGCGCGACTTAAGACCAGGAAGCCCTTCAATACCCGCGTATAGTTCAAACAGGCATGGCGAGGGACGGGGCCCAGCGCCACCGTCCGGGTGGTATCCATCGTTCCCCCGAAGTACTGCCCGCCGGAATCAACCAGAAGCAGCCCCTTCCGCCCCAGTCTCGAAGAACGCCGCGAATCCGCCCGATAGTGAACGATCGCCCCGTTCGCCTGATAGCCGCAGATCGCCGGGAAACTATCACCCCGGCACTCCGGAGCCTCGCGCCTGAGGGATGCCAGTTTCTCGCCAGCTGAATATTCCGTAACCAGCTCCCCCTCCTTGAGACCACGCTCCAACCACGCCATGAACCGGACCAGCGCAAGTCCATCCACAAGAGCGGCCTTCTGGAAATGGCCCTGCTCAACCGGATTCTTGATCGCCTTCATCGTCGTCGTGATGTCGGGAGTGTCCTCGATTATCTTCATGGAATCCGGCAGAGCATCGGCCAGCCACCGGCTGACACGGTGTGGATTGTAACACAAGGATCGTGATGACGGCAGGGCCTTCAGCTGCCCCGCAACGGCATCATAGGGACAAAGGCTCACGCCCGCCGCCGTCAGCCTCCTTTTCAGCGATTCTGAAAATTTCGCCTCGTCCGCAAACAAGCAGGCGGTTTTCCGCCCCACCAGGGCATACGCCAATACCACGGGACAATGGGCAACATCACTCCCGCGGATGTTAAACAGCCAGGCAATATCATCCAGCGAGGCGAGAAGAAGGTAATCCGAATGATTTGCCGACAGATGGTCGCGAACCGCCTTCAGTTTAGCCTGGCGGGTCACGCCCGCATACGCCAGTGGATAATCCAGGACCGGCCCGGAGGGAACCCCCGGCCGGTCTTTCCAGATCCGGCCCACAAGATCGTCATGGAGCTGCAGCTTGAGTTGCTTTGGAGAAAAGGCTTTTTCCATATCCCGTGCCGCCTCAACGGAAAAAAACGTTCCATCACCGGCCACGGTCTGGCCATTTTTCAAGTGAGCAAGAATCCATTCGTTCATCGCGGGAACACCGGGCTCCCGGCTTTTCAACAATTGAATCCGGCTCCCCTTGAGTTCCTGTTCCGCCTGAATGAAATACCGTCCATCCACCCAAAGCACCGCCTGCCGGGCGGTGATCACCAGGGAACCCGCCGAGCCGGTGAATCCCGAGAGCCACTGCCGCGCCTGCCACCGGGGTGAGACGGTTTCGCTCTGATGGGGATCGCTGGAAGGCACAATCAACGCCGCCACATTTCGGATCGCCATAAGTTTTCTCAACGCCACGATTTTCTCAGATGTTGTCATGTTCCGTCTGAATCCCTTCTTTTCGATTGAGCCAGCCCACGATCTCGGCGGCCATCGCCGCCCCGATGCCGGGCACGGCGGCGATCTCCTCCTCACGGGCGTGCTGAAGTCGGCGCACCGACCCGAAATGGGTCAACAGCGCCGTCTTGCGTTTATCGCCCATCCCGGGAATCTCATCAATCACCGATTCACGAAGGCGGCGGGCACGCAGTTTACGATGGTAAGCCAGGGCGAAGCGATGCGCCTCGTCCCGGATCCTCTGAAGGACATAGAGCGCCTTGGAATCGGCGGGAAACCGGAATGGGGACGCGCTGCCGGGAACATGGATTTCCTCAAAGCGTTTCGCCAGTCCAATGACAGGAATCCGTCCATATCCGAGTCGGGTCATTTCACCCTTGGCGGCATTCAACTGAGGCAATCCTCCATCCACGATCAGCAGGTCGGGTGAAACCCCTCCTTCCGTTCGCAATCGTTCAAACCTGCGCCGGATGACTTCAACCATCATTGCCGGGTCATCCGCCTGGTGCACCGTCTTGATCCGGTAATGCCGGTACCGGGCTGGTGCCGGCACGCCGTCCACCGCGCAGACCTGGCTGGCGACCGAGTGTTTTCCGGAAATGTTCGAGATGTCGTAACATTCCATCAGTCGTGGCGCCTGAGCAAGCCCCAGGGCCAGCCGGAGTTCCTCCACCCCGGCACGGGCATCCGCCGTCTTCATCTCGGGGGTTGAAAGCACCCGGGCGCGCTGGCTGCAAATTTCCTTCAACATCAGCCAGGTATCGCGCAAGGCGGCCGCCTCCTCGAATTTGTGTGCCGCCGAAGCCTCCTCCATCCGCTGCCGGAGGTCGTGCAGCAAGGCCGGGGTCTCCCCCCGCAAAAAGGCACACGCAGATTCGACCTTCTGAAGGTAATCCGGCCGGTTAATCCGGCTGACGCAGGGAGCGGAACAGTATCGCACGATGTCATTGATACAATGCCGGTGGTCCTCCGGCCCGGGATTCAGGGGGCGGCACTTCCTGAGCCCAAACGATTTTTCGACAAAATCCATGGCCGCACGGGTGGCGACCGAATTGACATACGGCCCGAGATAGAGCGCGCCATCTTCTTTCCGGAGGCGAACGGCCTTGAACTGGGGCCAGGGCTCCGAGGGATCAATCTTCAGCATCAGGAAACGCTTGTCGTCCCTCATATCAACATTGTAGCGGGGCTTGTAATCCTTAATAAGCTGCCCTTCCGTCAACAGGGCCTCAGCCTCATTTCGGGTCACCAGGATGTCAAAATCATCCACGCTCCGGATCAAGCCCCTCAATTTGGGATCGGCCTTGACCCAGGTTCCGGTCCGGAAATAGGACTGCACCCGCTTCCGGAGGGATAGCGCCTTACCGATATAAATGATTTTTCCCCGCCGATCCCGCATCAGGTAGCACCCGGGCTTATCGGGAAGTTCCTGAAGTTTTCGTCGAACCTTTTCGGATACCGTAATCACGCTGGCCACTGTACAACACGCCCCGCCAAGCAACAAGCATGGGACTTGAGGCTGTCGGAGAAAACTGTTTCATCCCTAACAGTATTTTGCTAGGTTCACAGCCTTTGACCATAAACATAAGGAGTCGATAGCATGCCGAATATTACGCTGGGGTGGATGGATTACAGCATCATGTTGATCTATGTCGGGTTTGTGCTGGGGATTGGCCAGGCCCTCCGCAAATACATGAAGTCGAGCAACGATTTCTTCCTGTCCGGACGCTCGATCCCTGCCTGGGTCACCGGGCTGGCCTTCATCTCAGCCAACCTCGGCGCGCTGGAACTCGTCGGCATGGCGGCCAGTGGCGCCAAGTACGGAATGATGACCTGTCATTTCTACTGGATCGGGGCCATTCTCGCCATGACCTTCCTCGCGGTGTTCATGATGCCGTTCTACTACGGCTCCAAGGCGCGTTCAGTTCCGGAATACCTGAATATGCGTTTTGATGGTCGGGTTCGTTGTCTGAATTCCATCAGTTTTGCCATTATGACGGTTTTTGCGTCGGGTATTTCAATGAACGCCCTCGCCAAATTACTGAATTCACTACTGGGCTGGAACTATCATCTCAGTCTCTGGATCTGCTCCGGTGTGGTTCTGCTGTATGTCATGAAGGGCGGCCTGACCTCGGCCATCTACACCGAAGTGCTACAGTTCTTTATGATCGTGCTGGGCTTCTCCCCCGTGGTCTACCTGGGGCTTAAAGATGTCGGCGGCTGGAGCGTGCTGAAGGAGAAACTGGCCGGCGTTGCGCAGAATCCCGCCTCCATCGGGGTCGGCGACAAGAGTTTTCAGCCGGATGCGTGGACGGGAGCCTGGAGCCCGATGATCCAGGGCGCCTCCGCCAACCCCATGGGCGTGGATCTCTTCGCCATGGTCTTCGGACTCGGCTTCGTATTGGCCTTCGGTTACTGGTGCACGAACTTTCTTGTGGTTCAACGGGCCATGGCGGCCAAGGACATGAGCGCCGCCCGGCGCACCCCCCTGATCGGTGCCATCCCGAAAATGCTCCTTCCCGCCCTTGTCATTCTCCCGGGTATGATTGCCGCAGGCCTGGCCTTTACCGGTAAGGACGGGTATCGCCTGCCCCCCAGGGTCATCGCCGAATCCGCCTATGAAAAAATCATTCCGGCCGTCAAGAATGCCGCCGCTACCGGCCTGACCGGTGAAGCCGCCGTGCAGGAGGTGGCCAAGGCCGCCGGCATGAAGATGATGCCGGCCAAGGTGGACGAGATCATCAAAGCCGTCCCGACCCTGAGTGATGCGGCCATCAAGGATCGTGTACAGAACGCCGTGGCGGAAAATGACTATGACGGCGTCATCCTGTCGCTGGTCAAGCGATACTGCCCCACCGGACTGCTCGGACTGGCATTGACAGCGCTACTGGCATCCTTCATGTCAGGCATGGCCGGAAATGTCACCGCCTTCAACACCATCTGGACCTACGATCTCTACCAGGCCTACATCGGGCGTAACAAAAGTGATGCCCACTATATGTGGATGGGCAGGGCGGCCACTGTGGCAGGCATCCTGGTCAGTATCGCCTGCGCCTACTTTGCCGCGATGTATAACAATGCCATGGATGTGATCCAGCTCGTGTTCGGCTTCGTCAATGCGCCTCTCTTCGCAACCTTCCTTCTGGGAATGTTCTGGAAGCGGATCACCGCAACCGGCGCCTTCCTGGGTCTGCTGCTCGGCACCATAACCTCGGCGGCCTTCCATGCGTTGACCCTCGCCACGGGAAATGCGCCCGGCGTCAAGGGGGGCTATGTGACCGTAATCCAGTCGTTCCCCAGTGAAATGGCCCAGAACTTCTGGCTGGCCTCATTCGCCTTCCTGACCTGCCTGGTCCTGACCACGGTGATCTCGCTGGTCACGAAACAAACTAAGACTGATGCGGAACTGACCGGCCTGGTATACTCGATGACGCCGCGAATCAAGTCGGCGGATGAAGTCTGGTATATGCGGCCTGGAATTCAGGCTATCTTCCTGCTGGCCGTATGCCTTGTGCTTAACATTATCTTCTTCTAAACCTGAAAGGAACAAACCATGACACTTGATATCTGCTGGCCAATCGGACTGATGTTCTCCCTCGTGGGCGCCATGTTGACCGTTTTCGGACTCGTCACCCGTGCTTCCGAGGAAATGTACAAGCGTTCCCTCGACATCAACATCAACCTCTGGTGGGGGTTGATCCTGCTCGTTTTCGGCGGCTTGATGCTGTTCAACGCCTGGAAAAACTCAAAAAAGGTCAAGTAACATGAAAGCCACACTCACCGACCTGACAATCCGGACCGACCTGATCCGGATCGCGAAACAAAAACGGCTGAACATCACCGGCGGAACGATCCGCCGGACTTCCTCGCGCTTTTGCCTGGGTGTGGAGCATGGCGATTACAACGGCACCGAGTTATTCGGCGTCGGGACAGACCGGTTTATCTGGATGGCCTACAAGCCGAATGGAACAAACCGGTTCCGCCTTTATAGCGATAACTTTCCAGGCGATGGCGTCATCGAGTTCCAGTCCGGCAAGATTCCCCCACCCCGCCACAAGTCGACTGCTGACACCTGGGCGCGGTTCGCCTATGGGTGCGATCACATCCTGCGCAAGGCGGGATTTGAGCTGAAGGCGGGATTTGACGCGGTTCTGATCGGCAATATTCCCGGCGGCGGCATGTCCCGTTCCGCTTCACTCACGCTGAATCTCCTCCTGACCATGATGGAAGTCAATGGGATCAAGCTTGGCAAGAATCCGATGCAGATCATTGATCTGGCCCAGGCTGTTGAAAATGACTACATCGGCTCGCCCTGCGGCCAACTTGACCAGATCATGATCTATTTTGCAAAGGCCGGCATGGGAACCCATTACGACCCCAAGACTCGCGCGATCAAGTATATCCCGCTGGGAAAAGGCGCCCCGGATTTCCGCATCGTGAGCCTCGATACCGCTACGGTGCGACCGGGCCTCGAGAAATCCACCTATCGGCTGCGCCGGGCGGAATGCGATTCATTCGCCGCATTAGCCGGAAAAAAATTCGGCTTCACGATGCTGGCGGATGTTCGCGATGAAACGCTTTATCAGAAAATCCTGGCGGCATTCGGCAAAAGCCATCCGGATCATTGCGACCGCCTGACCTACATCTACGGAGCCCAGAAACGCTTCTACAAAATGCTCAAAGCCTGGCGGTCCGGGGATGTCGAGACCGTGGGTGCGATTTTCCGCGAAGATGGTCTCGGTTTGCGCGACCAGTATAAAATCTCCGGCCCTGAACTTGAGACGATGTGCGACATCGCCCGTACAATCCCGGGCGTTTACGGCGAGCGCATGCTGGGGGGCGGCGATAAAGGAGCCGCTGGCGCCCTTGTCGCGGCCAAAAGCGTCAAGGCGCTCCAGGATGCCGTGGCCATTGCCTATCCCCGCAGTGTCCCGGCCCTGGCCCGGAAATTTGCGGTGCATGCCCTGAAGGTGGTTGACGGGGTAACGGTATTCGACGGCCTGCTCTAAATCAGCAAGTGGCTGATCAAAACAAGGCCCGGCACGGTCACCAGACTGATCAGGGTTGAGCAGAAGATGGAACTGGCGCTTAACGCGCCGTCCCCTTCGAACCGCTCCGCGAACAGGGTGCAACTGATCGCAACCGGCATGGCGACAATAATCACGGCCGTGATGAATTCCGCTTCCGTAAGGCTGAGTCCCGTCGCCAGCATCCCCCCCTTCAACAGGAGGATCGTGAGCATGGGCGCCACCAGCAGTCTAGCGGTTGTAACCCCGGCCAGCGGGCGCCATTGAAAATCGCTCGTCTTGACCATCGCCCCCAATTGCGCCCCCGTCGCCAACAGGGACAGGGGAATTGTCAAATCCCCGATCATTTTCAGGGCACCCATAACCCCATCCCCTAAAATCCACAGGCCTGCACTGGACTCGGAATGGCCCAAGCTGGCTGTGCCTGGAAAGAGCAGGGCTACAGCGGCACCGCCCAGCGTGGCCCAAATCCCGGCATTCCCAAGAAGCGTGCGCCACGCCGAGAGACCCGGCTTCCCACCCTGAAGAAGCCGGATGCCGAATGACCACAAAACAATCTGCGCCCCGAAATTGTAGAGCAACACGAACCGCACCCCCTCAACCCCGTAAAGCGCCTCAGCAATGGGAAGCGGCAGAAAGACCCAGTTGGGAATCGCCACAAGAAACGTGAACGTACGGCGACTCGCCGGATTCACTCCGAAAACGGGACCGAACAGACGTCCCACCCCGGCCGCCAGGACAATGCTGATCAGGGCGAATAAAGGCACCCACCACCCCCGGCTCAAGGCGACCGGGTTAACTGTTCCGATCATTTGAACGACAATCAGGCAGGGAAACGTCAATTGCACCACAAGGACGCCCAGAGCCTTCGTCAAGGCAGGAGTCATATACTCACGGCGTGACGCCCACCACCCTGCCACCATCACCATGAACATGACGGCGATTTTTAGAAACACAACCTGACTTTGATGCATGACGTCACCCCGCAAGCGCGTTGACAACCCGATCGGTAATCGCATCGGGAGTGAGGCCATATTTTTTCATGAGAATGGAGGGGGCTCCCTGGGGCACAAATTCAACCGGCCACCCGTTTCTGATGACCCGTCCTTGATAGCCCGCATCCATAAGCGTTTCCGCAATCGCGGTTCCAAATCCCCCGGCGGCCACAGCATTCTCAATCGTCACAAAGGCACGCGCCAGGGTTCTTTGGGACAGGATCATCTCCCGGTCGAGGGGAGCGGTAAAACGCCCGTTCACCACGCCGACGGAATACCCCTTTGTGACCAGGCGATCCGCTGTGGCAATGGCCAGAGGCAGCATATCGCCCAACGCCCAGATCTGGATCTCCCAGCCGGCCCGCAGAACATGCGCCCGGCCCCGTGGAATTTCCTCAAACGGCTCAGGAGCCACGTACCCCGGGCAGGTTCCCCGCGGGTAGCGGATCACGACAGGACGCTTCCACAACAGCGCGGAATAAAGCATATGCGCCAATTCAGTCCCGTCCGCAGGCTGCATCAGGGTCAGATTCGGGAAACACCGCATCATCGCCAGATCAAAAACACCATGATGCGTCGGGCCGTCATCCCCCACAATGCCCGCCCGATCCAGGCAGATCACCACGGGCAAATTCTGAAGACACACATCATGCAGGATGTAATCCATCGCCCGTTGTGAAAAGGTTGAATAGACCGCGAAAACCGGACTCATCCCCTGGGTTGCCAAGCCTGCGGAAAAAACAACCGCATGCTCTTCAGAGATCCCCACATCATAAAAACGGGAGGGGAATCGCGAGGCAAAGGAAGACAAGCCGGTCCCGGTCTGCATCGCCGCCGTGATGGCTACGATAGACGGGTCTCGGGCCGCCAGCCGCTCCAGGGTGCTTCCGAAAACCTGGGAAAAGGAAGGCGCGCCGGAAGGCGTGGTGGCCAGACCGGTCTCGACGTCAAACGAGCCGATGCCATGCCAGCTTTCCGGACACTTCTCCGCATACTCATAACCGCGCCCCTTCTGGGTGGCGACGTGCAGGAGAACCGGTACGACATCATCCCGCGCAATCTCAAGCGCGGCAATCAAGCGGGGAATATCGTGCCCGTCAATCGGGCCGATATACCGAAACCCGAATTCTTCAAACATGACACTCTTGAGAAAAAGATTCTTGATGGATTCCTCGAGGCGGTAATAAATACGACGCAACGTGGTTGACTGTCCCGACAACCGCTTGATCACACCCTCGATAGAATGCTTCCACCGGTTATAGCGGGGATTCGCCAGCAGTTCGCCCAGATATTTCGACACCGCCCCGACATTCGCGGAAATGGACATCTCGTTGTCGTTCAGGATCACAATCAGGCGTTTGGCGGAGGCTTCAACATTATTGAGCGCTTCAAACGATACCCCGCACGCGAGAGAGGCATCGCCCACTACCGCTACAATATGTTCATGCCCCCCTTTTTCATCCCGCGCTGCCGCCATGCCAAGCGCCGCGGAAATGGCCGTGCCGGAGTGCCCCGCCCCAAAGGCATCGTAAGGGCTCTCCGTGCGGCTCAGGAAACCGGAAATCCCCCCGTATTGTCGAAGCGTGGAAAAACGTTCCTTCCGGCCTGTCAGGATCTTGTAGGTATAGGCCTGGTGGCTGACATCGAAAAGAATCTTGTCCGCAGGCGGACTGAACACCCTCAACAGGGCAATGGTCAGTTCCACCGTGCCCAGATTGGAGGCCAAATGACCGCCCGTCTTGCTGACGGTGTCGACGATCAGCGCGCGGATATCTCCTGATAGTTGACTCAAGTCCTCCTTCGCAAGAGCCTTGAGATCCGCCGGTTCATTCACTTTTTCAAGTACGCTGCTCATAGTGTCGAGTCGATCCCCTGCTTTCGGACACAAAAGTCATTTAAACTTAGGGGAAGACACCCTTGGAGTCAAGACGAGGCGTATCAATCCAGATGAGGATTGTGGATTCAGTCCGTGTTTGTTTTAATGCCGCCTTTGAACGGATTCATTTTATGAAACGATTTCGAAACCTATTAAACTGTCCCTGGCACCTCAGCGTGGAAGCACGATGAACATTCTTCTGCTCGCGCCCCATCCTTTCTATCAGGAACGTGGCACTCCTATCGCGGTCAACCTTCTGTTGAAGGCGCTATCGCGACTGGGACACACCGTGGATGTGTTGACCTACCATGAAGGAACCGATGTCGTTTACCCCAATGTGACGATTTATCGTATCCCCCCTCCTCCCTTTGCGAGGAATGTGCCCCCGGGCCCCTCGCTCAAAAAGATCCTGTGTGACCTGTATATGCTTCCCAAAGCCCTATCCCTGGCGCGCTGCAAACCCTATGACCTCGTTCATGCCATCGAAGAATCAGTTTACATGGCCATGCTGATCCGGCGTCGCCGGGGAATTCCCTATTTTTACGATATGGATTCATCGCTTGCCCGCCAGATCGCTGAAAAGTTTCCGTGTTCAGGCTTTTTGCTGCCCCTCATGACACGCCTGGAGCGTGCCGCAATCCGGGGTGCCCTGACCGTGGTGCCCGTCTGCGATGCTCTCGCCACGATTGCAAAAGAGGACGGAGCAGCCAGAATTGTTCTACTGCGGGACATTTCCTTACTGTCTCCCGCTTCACAGGAAGATCTTGCGCTCATCAGACAACAGGTGCCTGAAAATGACTCCTTGTGCTTCATGTATGTCGGCAATCTCGAGGTTTACCAGGGCGTCGACCTCATGCTGGATAGTTTTTCGGAATTTTTAAAAGCCGGAAACGAGGCTCGACTGGTTATCGTCGGCGGCCAGAAGGCGGACATCCAGCGTTACCAGGCGAAAACCCAAAAACTCGGCATCACCGGAAACACCCGGTTTCTGGGCCCCCAACCGGTCAGCCGCATGTCAGCTCTTTTTGAAGTCTCCGACGTCCTGATATCGCCCCGGATCAGGGGAAATAACACGCCCATGAAAATCTATTCCTACCTTGCGTCCGGAAAAGCCATTCTCGCCACCGCGCTTCCGACCCACACCCAGGTGCTCACCTCCGAGGTTGCCCTGCTCGTTCCCCCCGACACCCGGAGTTTCGCCGGGGCGATGAAAACACTGGCGGGGAATGAGCCCTTTCGCCTGAAACTGGCGGCCCAGGCACAGGACCTGGCCCGAACCCGGTATTCCCAGGAATCCTTTCAGAAAGCCGTCACGGAACTCTACGATGGAAATACGCGATGACCATTCAGCGCATTCCCCAAAGCTCACAAACTACCCTGCCGCAATGGATCCAGACCGGCACCGGCCATGTTCATTTCGTCGGCATTTGCGGCATCGGCATGGCTGGCCTCGCCATCCTGCTTAAGTCCCGAGGCTTCGCGGTGTCGGGCTGCGATCTGATGATCAACAAACTCGCCGGCTGGCTCCGGGAACGGGGCATCACCGTCGTCGAACGTCATTCCCCCTCCCATATTACCGATGATGTCCAGTGGGTTGTCCGGAGTGCGGCAGTTTCCGAAACATCAGACGAAATCCAGGCGGCTTCAGCGCGCGGGATTCCCGTTTTTAAACGCGGCGAAGTGCTTGCCGCCCTGCTGGCGGACACCCCTTTCGTAGCGGTGGCCGGAACTCACGGCAAAACCACCACGTCCTCCTTCATTGCCCAGATCCTGACCCATGCTGGCCGCGCGCCTTCCTTCTGTATCGGGGGCGAGGCGGAACCCCTGGGCGGGGTTGCCGGAATCGGAGCGGGAGGCATCACCGTGGTCGAGGCCGACGAAAGCGACGGTACGCTCGCCCTGTATGCCCCGGATATTGCCGTGGTTACCAATGTCGAGTTCGACCACATGGAACATTTCGACGGGGTAGACGCCTTTGAAGAGTGTTTCCAGACGTTCATCCGCCGAACACGCCGTCGGATCCTGTACTGCGCCGATGATCCCCGTGCCTCCAAGATCTGCGGGGTTCACCCTCAGGCCACCTCATTCGGATTTTCAAAGGACGCTACCGTAAGGGCCGAAGTCCTCCGGAAAACCTCAGTCTCGACAGAGTTCCATCTCTCTCAGAAGGGTACTCCACTGGGGCTCTTTACAGTTCCCGCACCGGGCCATCACAATGTACTCAATGCCCTCTCAAGCCTTGCTGTAGGGCTTGAGCTGGAAATTCCCCTGCCGGTTCTCAGGGCGGCACTCGCCAAAGTGGTACTGCCCCGTCGCCGGTTTGAACGGATCATTGACCGGGCCGACCTCGTTGTCGTCTCCGATTATGCCCACCATCCCTCCGAAATCGTCGCCCTTGTCAACGCCACAAGCCGCCTGAACCGACCCCGAATCCTGGCCGTATTTCAGCCGCATCGCTACACCCGGACCCGGGCTTTGGGCCCCGACTTCCCGCCCGCCTTCAAGGGATTGGATGAAGTCGTATTGTGCCCGGTCTATGCCGCCTCGGAAGCCCCGCTCGCGGGCGGATCCATTTGGGACCTGTACGCCCTTTGCCGGAACCATCCGGACTTGAATATCACGGTGGCTCCCTCCCTTCGCACCGCCTGGGACTATTGTCGCGGCCAATTGCAGATCGGCGACGCGTTTCTGGTCATCGGCGCCGGCGATGTGGATCGCATCGCCGGCTGGGCCCGCGACGAGCTGGGACGCAAACGGATTGAGGAACTCACCAGCCCCGTGAGCCGGGCGATCCGCGAAATCGACCTGCAGTCCACCCTGATCAAAGGTCGTGAACCACTGGCCAACCGCACCACACTGGGGGTCGGGGGGCGTGCCGATCTCTGGATGGAAGTGGCCAACGAGGACGATCTCCTGAACATTATCAAATGGACCCGTTCCGCCATGATCCCCTTCCAGATCCTGGGCGGCGGCAGCAATGTCCTCATCAGCGATATCGGGGTGCGGGGTGTTGTGGCGCGGCTGACCGGAGACCCTTTCCGTCGCATTTCGATACGCGAGGGGCTCGTGGTGGCAGGTGCCGGAACAGCCCTGCCAAAGCTTCTGAACGGGTGTGCGGATCAGCGGTTGACGGGCCTGGAATTCCTCGAGTCCATTCCCGGAACTGTCGGCGGCGCCGTCAAGGGCAATGCCGGAGCCTGGGGGAAATCCATCGCCGATGCCCTGGCCTGGGTTCGTTTCATCGACCGTGATGACCGGATCGTCGTCATCAATCGCAGCGACCTGGACTTCGGCTATCGTTCCTGTCCGGCCTTGCGCGACCAGATTATCATCGAAGCCGCCTTTCAACTGGCGCCCGGGGATCCAGACGCGATATCCCGGGAACGGGCGGAACTGGCGCAACGCCGCGCCTGGATGAAAGGGTTGCGATCCGCAGGCTCGATATTTAAAAATCCACCCGGCGGTTTTGCAGGACAGTTGATCGAACAGGCCGGACTGAAGGGGTTCACCGTCGGGGGTGCCTCGATTTCCCTGAACCATGCCAATGTCATTGTCACGACTCCTCTCGCACGGGCTTCCGATGTCATGGCAGTGCTCGAAATCACCCGGGCGGAAGTGATTCGCCAGTCCGGAATTCGTCTGGAGACCGAAATCCAGATCCTGGAGTAACCAGACGATTCCGATGATGCAGTTCAGCAAAAATCATGCTACCGTGAACCCTGAATAGAAAAGAAAGGACCGCTATGACCTTGAAAGACCTGTCCCGTAATGAGCAACTCGCCCTTGTGGCCTTGACGGAAGTCGCCGTCATCAGCGACCGCACCATTACCGATATGGAGGTGTCCCAGATCGAGGATATTGTCGATGAGCTGGGAGACGACACCTTTCATGAGCTGGCGGACGAGGCAGAAAGCCTTTTCCCTGATCGGAGCACGCTCAAGGCCTTTCTAAAAACCATCACGAATCCCGACGCGCGAGAACTCATTCTGGGCACCGTCCTCTCCGAAACGCTCGCCGACACCCTTCCTCATGAACAGGCTGAATTCATGGACTGGCTGGCCAAGGAATGGAACATCCAGATCAAGGTGATTCTTCCCTGATATGCGAATACGCGACACCATGGATGCGCTGACGAGCGGCTTGGCCGTAACCGTCGATGCCCTGGCCATTTTTGGCGGGTTTGTCGCCGCTATCTGGCTCCGGTTCTACAGTGGACTTATTGGAGTAGAGAGCTGGCCGCCAAACCTGTGCTTTCTCTACGGTTGGGGCGCCGCCATTGCCACCCTCATATTCCTGTTTATTTTCCGCTCTCTCGGCCTGTATGTCCGCCCCCAGCTCGGCAGCTTTTCCGGAAAAATCCCAAGGCTCATCCGGGCCATTGGGATTGGAATTCTTCTGACCACGGCACTGGCTTTCGCCTTCCGCACCGAACCGCCCATCTCGCGTCTTACAATCGGGCTCTCGTTTCTGGCCATTGTGGTCTTTGTGATGGCTGAGCGTTATCTTCTGTTCCGGTTCGAAATCCGGCTGGCCCGCCGGGTTCACCAGTCCAAACGCATTCTGATCGTGGGAACGGACTATGTTGCCGCTCATCTGAAGCGCGGGCTCGAGGCAGATCCCCGCCTCCGGTCAAAAGTGATTGGATTCATCCGATCCGGAACGACCCAAACCGACCCCGCTTTGCCGAATTACCTGATCCGGGGCGAACTTCAGGAGCTTGACACGATTCTCGACTCCCATCCTGCCGACCAGATCATTCTGAGCGACAGCAATATCGGCCACCAACGGGTTTTGGAAATTATCCTCGCCTGTGAACGCAACATGATCACCTTCAATATGGTGCCCGACATGTTCCGCATCATGACCGGCAGTATGGATATGCAGACCATTGACGATATTCCCCTCCTCGGAGTCAGCCGGTGGCCCCTGGACTTTTTCTGGAACCGGATACTCAAACGCATTGAGGACATCTGCGGTGCCTTTGCGGGTCTTTTGGTCATCGCCCCCTTCCTCGCGTTCGTGGCCCTGTTGGTGAAGCGTTCTTCGCCAGGTCCCGCTTTCTACAAACAGAAACGGTGTGGTGAAAACGGCAAGGAATTCAGCATCTACAAGCTCCGGACCATGCGAACCGATGCCGAAAAGGAGACCGGGCCCGTCTGGACAATAGAAAATGATCCCCGCCGGACCCGGATTGGTTCGTTCCTCCGCAATACCAATATTGACGAACTGCCCCAACTCTGGAACGTACTCCGGGGCGACATGAGCCTGATCGGTCCGAGGCCGGAACGTCCACACTTCGTGGAAAAGTTCAAGGCCGATATTGACCGTTACATGTGGCGGCATGTCTCCAAGCCCGGCATGACCGGCTGGGCCCAGGTCAATGGCCTGCGCGGGAATACCAGCATCGAGGAACGGATCAAGTACGACCTCTATTATCTGGAAAACTGGTCCCTGTCCTTCGACTTCAAAATTCTGCTCCGCACCCTCACGGCACGCACAAATGCCTACTAAACTCATTCCCGCGCTCCTCGCATTTCTTCTTCTTGCTGGCTGCAAGCCCGCACCGCACCCTCCTGCCCAAACCGGTCTGCCTCGCGTCGTCTCGCTGGCTCCCAATCTTACGGAAATGATCTTCGCCATCGGGGGAGCGGCTCAACTTGTCGGGCGCAGTTCGGCCTGCAACTACCCGCCGGAGAGCATGAACGCGATCCAGATCATCGGAGACTTCGGGGTGCCCTCCCTGGAGCGGCTGTTGACGGCAAAGCCCGACGCGGTGTTGTATACCGATTTGGCTGATCTGACCTTGGATCCGAAACTCCGCAAAATCGGGCTGAATCCGGTTCTTATCCCCTGTGCCCGACTGGATGACATCCCGCCCGCCATTATCCAATTGGGCCGTCATCTGCACCGGGAATCAGAAGCCAACACCCTCGCA
This sequence comes from uncultured Verrucomicrobiota bacterium, assembly GCA_964584205.1. GTDB lineage: Bacteria > Verrucomicrobiota > Kiritimatiellia > CAIKKV01 > CAITUY01 > JAABPW01. Next base: position 13,663 of record CAZOZF010000008.1, on the reverse strand, counting down.
ACCCGGCTCACACAGCAAATCGCGGCCTGCCGCGCCGCTCCACCCGCCCCCCATCCGCCCCGCGTCCTGGTCCTGATCTGGAATGATCCCCTGACGGCGGCGGGACGGAACACCTTTATCTCCGACCTCATTACCCTGGCCGGAGGGAAGAACATTGGCGATGAAATCAACCGCGATTATTTCCCGGTGTCCGGGGAGTGGGTTCTTGACCGGAACCCCGATATTATTTTCTGCTTTTTTATGGCCGGAAAGAATTCCGTCAAACAGCAGATTCTCCAGCGCCGGGGCTGGGAACATGTCGCCGCCATCCGGGACGGCTGTGTGTATGACGGGTTCGACAATGATCTCGTCGTCAGGCCCGGCCCCCGGGTCATGCAGGGACTCGAGTTGATCCGGCCGACCATTCTAAACCGAAAAGGGCGCCATGAATAACCGGCGAAACTTTTTGCTGGTAATCGGGGTGGCGCCGTTGCTACTGGCACTTTGCGTCCTGATGGGCCCGTCCGGAATCGGATTGCCCGACCTTCAAACCCAGCACGAGATTCTCATTTTGCGTCTATCACGGGTACTGGCGGGTTTCATCATCGGTGCCGCCCTGTCCTGTTCCGGCGTGGTTTTCCAGGCCGTGCTCCGCAATCCCCTCGCGGAACCCTATGTTCTGGGAGTGAGCAGCGGGGCCGGACTCGGGGCCGCGCTGGCTATTCTGACCGGCTTCGCGGGGATGTTCACCACCGCACTTCCACTCTGCGCCTTCCTGATGGCTGTCGTCACGCTGGCCCTTGTGTATGGCCTGTCGAGTCACGGATCCACACCCTCCCTCTACGGCCTGATCCTGAGCGGAGTCGTCGTCAGCGCCGTGTGCTCAAGCCTTCTGATGTTCATTGTTTCCGCAGCCTCCCTGGAGGGAATGCATAACATTTTGTGGTGGATGCTGGGCAATCTGGACATGCCCTCAGACCCGGTTCTCGAGGTGAGCGGTCTGCTGGTGGCGGCTGGGTGCGCGGGACTCTGGATCATGTCACGGGAACTTAATGCCCTCACGCTGGGTCATCAAATGGCGCATCACCTCGGCATCCGGGTCAAGGCGGCAATACTCACCGCCCTGTTGCTGGCAACCCTTCTCGCGGCCCTCGCTGTGGGGGTCGCCGGGCTCATCGGATTCGTCGGCCTGATTGTTCCGCACATCATGCGCACCCTCGTGGGCGGCGACCACCGCCGTTTAATTCCGGCGGCGGCCCTCGGAGGAGGCGCCTTTTTGGCGGCCTGCGATGCCATCGCCCGGACCGTCATGCCCGTCGAAATCCCGGTGGGCGTCATCACCGCCCTCCTGGGTGGCCCCTTCTTCCTGTTTCTCCTTAAACGCCGCCGAACCCCGGGCTGGATTGGATAACCCCGCCATGACGACCGCCATCCAACTTCATGAAGTCACCGCAGGCTATCGCGACAAACCCGTTCTGAACGAGCTTTCCCTTGAGATTGAAGCCGGGGAGATGATCGGCATCCTGGGTCCCAATGGAGCCGGAAAATCAACCTTGTTCTCGGTGTTATCCGGCCTCCTCCATCCTTCCTCGGGAACCGTGAAACTCTACGGAGCCGAGGTTCACCGAATACCCCCTGCGGAACGGGCACGAACCATCGCCGTGGTGCCCCAGGAACTGGATGTCCCCGTGCCCTATACCGTCGAAGAGATCGTGATGATGGGACGCACCTCCGCCATCGGGCGGTTTTCACGCCCTACGGTCGAGGATCGTCTGCGGGTTGAACGCGCCCTGGTCTATACCGATGTGACCGATATCCGGCACCGCCCCCTGAACGAACTAAGCGGCGGCGAACGTCAGCGCGCCATCGTGGCAATGGTGCTGGCGCAGGAACCTCGCATCATCCTGATGGACGAGGCGACCTCCCACCTCGATCTCAATCACCGGCTGGAGATCATGCAACTGGTCGAACGGTTGAACCGCGACAACGGGGTCACGGTCCTGATGATCAGCCACGATCTCCAGATTGCCGCCGAGTTCAGCCGCCGCCTGATCCTGCTCGATCACGGACTGGTTGTCGCAGACGGCACTCCCGCAGCGGTTCTGACCGAGGACACGCTTCGCCGTGTGTACCATTGCGACGTACGCGTCCACCAGGATCCTCATAGCGGGGGAATCAGCATTTTGGCCGCACCCCGCCTACCCGCTCCCGGCTCCGGAAAGGGACTTCACATCCACATTCTTGGCGGCGGGGGGTGTGGTGAAGCCGTTCTCAGGCGTCTCACCCTGTGTGGATACACTTTGACCAGCGGAGTTTTGAACCACGGGGACAAGGATGCCGAGGTCGCCGGGGCACTGGGAACTGCCACCGTACTCGAAAAGCCCTTCTGCCCCATCAGCCGGGAAGCGCTTGATGAGGCTCGTCAACTAGCCCGGAATGCCCATGCCCTGGTACTGGCTCCCGTCCCGTTCGGAAGCGGAAATCTTACCAATCTCGACCTTCTTGATGAAGCGCTCGCCGCCGGAAAACCGGTTTTCATCGCAGCGGGCATTGAAACACGGGATTACACCCGCAACCGGGACGCCATCACCCGCGTCCAGACCCTGCTCGCCCGCGGCGCGGTACTCTATCAGGATGTTGCCGACTTGATTCCCCTGCTGCCAACCTGCTAAACATGCGTTATGTCCATCCCCCTGAACAATCCGATATCAGAGCCTTCCTGGAGCCGCCTGATTCTTTTCGCCCTGCTCGTCCTGCTCGCGAGAATCGCCTATCTGATCTGGTTGTGTCCCTACGATCTGGTCGCTGACGAAGCGCAATATTGGGACTGGTCGCGCAGACTTGACTGGTCGTATTACAGCAAGGGCCCGGCCATCGCCTGGCTGATCGCCCCGGCGGTTCATCTTTTTGGGATCACCGAATGGGCCGTGCGCCTGCCTGCAGCCCTCGCCGCATTCGTTTCGATGCTAATTCTGGCCGTCTTCGCGACACACGCATCCGGCGGGAACCGTCGCGCGGGCTGGCTTGCCATGCTCCTGTTCTGCCTGATCCCCGTGTTCCATGGCACCAGCCAGTTTATGACCACCGATGGCCCCTATTACGCCGGCTGGCTGGCCGTCGCCTTCACCGGCTGGATCATGGCCCGTAACCACCGGACCACTCCGGGATGGTTCTTTCTTCTCGGCGCCTTCATCGGTCTGGGAATGCTATGCAAATATACCGTCTTGCTCATTCTTCCCGGACTCCTCGTGTTCCTGTTCCGGCACGAAAAAATCTCTCGCGGTCACCGGCTTGCCGGATCACTGGCCATGCTCGCGGGGGTCATTCTCTTTGCCATGCCCATTGCCATCTGGAATCATCAACACGGGTGGCCAACCATCAGCCACCTCATCGGCGCCATGCGCCTGCCGGGCGGCGATGTCGCCCCGGCAGCCGACTGGCGCTATAATCCTCTCTGGACCGTCAGCTACCCGTTTTATGCGTTTGCCCTGCTGGGACCACCCGCTGCCCTGCTCCTGATCCGCACAGTCCAAGCCGCATACCGTCCCACGGCAATGGACAGGATCAAGGATTCTCCCCTGCGGGAAATCACGTCTTTCGCGATCCACCTCGGACTGCCGGCTTTTTTCTTTTATCTGCTGGTGTCTTTCCGAACCGATGTCAAGCTGAACTGGCCTACTGCAACGTTTATTGTCTTCCTCGTCCCCATCGCCTGCGCCCTGACCGCTCGACTGGAGTCGAACCGAACTGATCGGATGCTGTGGCGGTGGACAATTGGGCTGGGTCTGGCCATGATCATCTTGATGTCCTTTGCCCCCTATCCTCTCCGGGCAATCGGAAAGATCAGGGGAGATCCCGTCAATACAGAGCGCGCCCTCAAGAGGATCAGCGGGTTCCCGAAATTCGCCCGAAGCGTGGAGGAGGCGTCAGGCGAAACGGAGCGTGAAACGGGTAAAATCCCCTTTTACGTGGCCTCGACCTACGGACGGGCCGCCCTGCTGGCCTTTTATATGAAAGGCCACCCCGTCGTTTTCTCTGCCGACAGTTATCGCGGGGGCCGGGAATCCTCCTACGACTACTTTCCCGATACGAATCTGGCCGATCCCGCCTTACTCGGCCGACCGGCCATTTTATTTGACCACGAAAAGTGGACCTGGGAACGGGCTCTCTATTTTCAAGTTATTGAGCGAACCCGTTTCTACGGCCGCGTCTACCGAGCCTACGAGTATCGCGGCCCCTGCCACGAACCGCACATGAAGTGACGCTTCTCTCCTTGCCATTCCCCCCCCTGCCCAGTATAAGAACGGAACTTATTTTTCAGGAGAACGGTATTGCGCATTGTTTCACGATATGTCAGGGACAGTTATCTGGTCACCTTCGGAATGACCCTACTTGTACTGACCTTTGTCATGTGCGTGATGGTGCTTTTCCGCATCACTGACGCCATTGCCGCAGGCGGTTCCCTGGCGTTGATCACGAAAATATTTCTGGCAGGGCTGCCTTCCGCCTTCGGTTTCTCGATTCCCGTCAGCATCATCACGGCGGCGCTGCTGACCTTTGGAAAACTTTCCGCCAACGGCGAAATCACGGCCATGAAGGGAAGCGGCATTCGCATGCTTCAAATCATGGCCGCCCCCATCCTCTTCGCACTCCTGATGGCCTCCGTCTGCCTCTACCTGAACGCCGAACTGATTCCCATAAGCTATCACGCCCGGCGGGAAGCCTTGCGTCAGCTCGGAATTGAATCTCCCCTGCAGTTGATCGAGGAGGGCCGCCCCATCCGTGATTTTCCCGGCATCACCTTTTATGTCGGCTCGAAACGGGGTCAGAATATCGAAGATGTGCTGATTTATCAGAACCAGAAGGGTTCCGCTGCACGGACCATCCGGGCCCAGCGCGGAACCATCTCCGCGACCGCCGATAAAACAGGCCTGTTGGTCGACCTGTATGGGGTTCGCATCGACCCCTTTTATGAGGATCGCCCGGGACCGGGCACCGCCAGTCATTTTCCATACGTCATTGACCTGAGCCGCCTTACCGGCACCGAGCCCGCGGGTGGCACGAAAAAGAAAAGTGATATGACTCTGCTTGAAATCATGGATGCCCGCCACCGGGTCAAACAAATTTACCCGGAGCTTGATGCGACCGCTCTCGAACAGCAGGACATGTCGCTACGGGTCGAATTTCACAAGCGCATCGTCCTGGCGGTGGCGTGCTTTGCGTTCGTCCTGCTCGGCGCCCCGCTGGCTACCAAAACACACCGTCAGGAAACCACCGTGGGAATCGGAATCAGCCTCGGCCTGATCTTCCTGTTCTATCTTTTCATTATCGCTGCGGAAACCCTCATTAAACATCCCTGGACCCAACCCCATCTGATCGTCTGGATTCCGGCGGTCATATCAATCGGGCTCGGGCTTATCCTGATCAAACGTTGTGACTAATCCATCCCCTCCAATCAACCGTTCTCTCTGGCTGCCCGACCTGCTTTGGATTGGCCTCCTGGCAGGGGTCGCCACGGTTCCCTTCCTGACCCCGACACTGGATCTCAAGCTCCTGTCCCTGTTTTACCATCCGGGCTCGGAACGGGCCTGGCCACACGAATTCGATTCCTTCTGGCGCTTCCTCTACACCTTCGGCCCCTGGCCCGCCCTGCTAACGGCCCTGACGGCGCTGGGACTCCTGGTCGCGGCGCTGACCAAACCGGCTCTCGCCCGGTGGCGCCGACACGCCGCCCTGATATTCCTCACCATGGCCCTGGGGCCCGGCCTGTTCGTCAATACACTCTTCAAGGATCATTGGGGACGGCCCCGCCCTCGTCAGGTCACTGAATTTGGCGGAACCATGACCTACCAGTGCTTTTACGAAAAGGGGATTGCCGGACGGGGAAAATCATTCCCCTGCGGCCATAGTTCCATGGGATATTACTTCGTCGTCTTCTATTTCCTGGCCCGCCGTCGCCATAAGAGACTGGCCCTCGCCGCCTTGGCGGGAACCGCTCTGTATGGAACGCTCATCGGAGTGGCCCGGATGGCGGCTGGCGCCCATTTCGCCTCCGATGTCTTGTGGTCGGCTGTCTTTCCCAGTGTAATCGCCTGGGGGCTGTATTACTTTGTCCTCAGGATTCCTCAAACAGAAGACAATCCCGAACAGGGCCCAGGACATGCGATCCTGCAATCCCGCTGGTTGGTCTGGATCGCACCGCCCCTCGCGGTCGCCATGCTGGCGGCCATCCTGTTCGGCACACCGGCTTTCGTGGAAATCAAACATGACATGAATAGCCCCGCCGGCACACCAGCACTCCGGATTGATGTCCGCCAGTGCCGCGTCACCCTGAAGGACAACCCGGATCTTCAAAACCGAATTCTCGTCACGGGTGAAGCCCAGGGATTCGGCTGGCCCTGGAGCCGTATCCGGCATTCCGCCTTATGGACCCGGACCAACGAAACCTGGGTGTTGAATTTCACCTGCAAACCGAAGGGCCATTTCTCAGAATTGGACGGCGAGGTGACCATTCAGATGCCGCCGGGAACCCGGGTGGAACAAGTGGCGGAAACGAACTAAACCGTTTCCCCGTATCGCACACACTCCAGCACCTTCACTCCGCCAAGACGCTCGATCGTGCGAACATTATCCTCTTCAATCCGCCCCCATCGACCGGGCGTCGCCTGATTCAAAATCACACCCAGCACCGTGAGCCCGGCCCCGCGAAGCGCGTGAAGGGAAAGCAGGGTATGATTGAGGGTTCCCAACCCCGGTCTGGCAACCAGAAGCACGGGGAGTCGCAACCGGATCATCAGATCCAGCACGGTGTGCCGGTCATTCAGCGGCACAAGAACCCCCCCGGCCCCCTCCACGACCACCACTTCATGAGCCCGGCTCAATCGCCGGAACGCGCGCTCGATGACCGGCAGGGAGATGCGGTCACCCGCCTCCTTCGCCGCCAGATGGGGCGAACAGGCCGGAGAGAAACAATAGGGAGCCATGTCAGCCATGTCACGCCTGCCAGGATTAAGTCGGGCGGCTTTCAAGCAAAACGCAAGATCAGGCGCCACCGATCGCCTCTGAGCCGACCTGCAGCCGGTCTGCACCGGCTTCATGGGAACCGCATCCACCCCACCCGCCCGAAAACGCGACACCAGGCTGGACGCAACCCGCGTCTTCCCAACACCCGTATCGGTGCCCGTCACAAATATTCCGAATTTTGCATTTCGGGGTGATTTCATGGCTTTTCGAGAGCGTCGAACCCTACAAACGGTCGAGGATCTGCTTGCGTTTCTGCTTGTACTCGCTTTCGGAAATCAATCGTTGCTTCTTCATGGCATCCAATTGACGAAGCTGCTCAACGGAATCACCGGCAACAGCCGGAGCGACCGCCTGAACCGGGGCGACGGGCGCCATAGGCGCCGGGGCCACCGTGGCATCCAAGTTACCCGCACGCAGGCGCGCCTGAATGGCCGCCAGCATGGTCTCGTTCAACTTACGCGCCAGCCGCTGCCAGTCGAGACTCGACCCGCATCCATCATCCTTGGACAGCAACATGTTTCCGCTTGGCCCGAATAATTCATAATGAATGTCCAATGAGCAGGACCCCGCGCCGAACCCGACAATGATACGGGCGGCCTTACTGCCAGAGTTGTACCGAATGATCCGGACGGCGAGCAGGTACTCACCATCCCCCGTCTTAAATTCATCACGAGACCGAAGAATCCGGGACTCATAATTTCCCCGTTTATCGAGCACATTCTTCAAATCGCGCTCCATTCGGGTCCCCATCTGGCGATTTTCCCGGTCATTATTCCCGGGATCCAGCAAGATGGCAATCCGCTCATTTCCCCCGGCCCACGCCGAAAAACCGCCCGCCAAACAAAGTACACCCACCAAAACCATCCGGCTCCAGATATTGATCCCGCGCATAAAATCCTCCCATTTCGATTGTTGACTTGATCCAGTGTATAATTCCCACGGCTTCAATCAAGTTTCTTCGCGTCCCGACACTCCAGACTCGACACCCGGCATTCGCCTCCCCATAATTCACCCCATGCAATCACAACGACATCAGGTCAGGCCGGAGCAGGCGGGAATGCCCCTTCAGGACTTTCTGGCACGACAACTCAACCTTTCCCGGAACAAGGCCAAGGACATCCTCGACCAGAGACTAGCCTTCGTGAATGGACGCCGGATCTGGATGACCAAGCATACTCTGGCAAAGGGAGATGTCGTGGAAGTCAACGTGCCGGGCACTGCCGCCAAACGAAAGACTCCCCCTACCCCGATCATTCTGTTTCAGGACAACGACTACCTGGTCATCAATAAGGCGCCCGGGCGTCTCTCCAACGGGCCCGACAGTCTTGAGGCGGATCTGCGCGCCATGCTGAATCAACCCAATCTCCAGGCTGTTCATCGATTGGATCGCGACACTTCCGGTTGCATTCTGATTGCCCGGTCGAAGGACGCCTTCGACAAGGCGGTGGAATTATTCAAAGGACAGAAGATCTCCAAGGTTTATCACGCTCTGGCAGCCGGCCAGATCAAGGAACGCGAACGCCAGATTGAATATGCCCTGGAAGGCGAGGCGGCGGTGACGCATCTTCATTGTGTCGCCAGCAACCCCGGCGTCAGCCACCTTAAGGTTAAAATCGAAACCGGCCGCACCCACCAGATCCGGAAACATCTCGCCTACATCGGTCACCCCGTCCTGGGCGACCGGACCTACGCCACCCGGGGCGCTATTCCCGAGGAATTCCGGACTATTGAGCGGCAGATGCTTCACGCCGCAAGCCTGACTTTCACGTCGCCCATCTCCGGTCAGAAAATCCGTACGGAAGCCCCTCTTCCGAGGGATTTTATGGGATGGCTGAAAAAGCTGGGCCTACGGTAATTTCATCACATCGTCACAGCCAGAATCAGGCCAGATGGCTCCAGAGGATCTTGAGCCCGATTGCAATCAGGATCAATCCGCCTACCACCTCGATCTTGCGCTCGAAGAAATGGCTTCCTTTCGCCCCCAGGTATACCCCGGCATAAGACAGTCCGAATGTCACCACGCCGATAATCAGAACAGGCAGGATCACGGTCACATTCAGCAACGCGAAGCTGAGCCCGACGGCAAACGCATCAATGCTGGTGGCGACCGCCAACATGAAGAGCATCTTTATAGCCAAAGGATCCTTTGGCTTTTCCTGTTCTTCAATCCGGAACGATTCATAGATCATCTTCCCGCCCACCAGCGCCAGAAGTCCAAAGGCGATCCAGTGATCCACTTCGCTGATATACACCGCCAGCGTCCGGCCACCAAACCAGCCTGCCAGCGGCATGATCGCCTGAAACCCGCCGAACCAGGCGGCATAGGTGAAGGCATGCCGGGCACGAACCTTGGGAATGGAGAAGCCCGCCGCCACGGATACGGCAAACGCATCCAAGGCCAGTGCAAATGCAATCAGGATGATTTGAAACAGCGACATAATCTGTGAATTAATAGGTGATCCAAACCCCGTAATCGAGTAAAAACGCCCTTGTCGATATGAAACTCCCAGTCAACATCATCTGGCACGATCGCTTGTCTTCCACAAATACCACACTGGGGGAACTTGCCGAAAAAACGCCCGTCTTGCCATCGGGCACTGTGATTGCCGCCCGCGAACAAACCCGGGGCCGGGGTAGGCTTGACCGTGTCTGGGTTTCCGGGAAGGGCGAAAACCTGACCTTCTCACTGTACCTCAGAACCGATGCCGCCCCCCATCGACTCCCTTCCGCCGCCATGGCCGCCGCCGTGGCGGTCGCCGACTTTCTCGGAAACGAGGGAATTCAAGCCTCCCTTAAATGGCCCAATGATGTATTGGTGAAGGGGAATAAAATCTGCGGCATCCTTTCCGAAGCGGTTTCAGGCGGCGTCATCATCGGCATCGGCCTCAATGTGAACATGGAATCCACCGCTCACATTGACCAGCCTGCCACATCCATGCGACTCGAGTCTGGGAAGCACTATGATCGTGAACAACTCCTTCCAGAGCTCCTGAAAAAACTTATTCCGCACCTTTCCGCCTGGGAGAACCATGGCTTTCCCGGAATCCGGAAAAGCTGGGAAGCCCGAGCCTCAAACCTGGGCAAGCCCATTCGCCTCCGCGATGGCGAGCTCTATCGCGAAGGGGTACTGGCGGGATTCGGCGAGGACGGCGAACTGCTGCTCCAAACCGACGCGTCAACCTGCATTCCCATCTGGAGCGGAGAGTTGACTTCACCCCCCCGTACACGGCACCATTCCTGACCGAATGCACATCAACACCATACTCATGTTTTGCCTGGTACTGGGTGAGGCCGCCTTGCTCTCCGGCTGCGCCCCGAAACCTGCCACACCACTGCGGGATCCGCAGCGGGCCACCACGATGGAGGAAGCCTTGGTGGCTCCGAATAAGACTCTTGAACTTGATTTATTTTACCGTCGCCTGCCCTCGTTTCCCGGGGATATCCTGAAACTGAGGAATCTGAAAAGTCTCACCCTACGCACGTGTCGAATCGGCGCCCTTCCGGAAGAAATCGAAGAACTGTCAGCCCTGTCCACCCTGGATGCGGGGGACTCCAGCCTGACCACCCTCACTCCGGCGGTAGGCCGCCTTTCCAACCTGTCCCGGCTCTGGCTCAACGATAACCACCTCACTTCACTTCCCCCTGAACTGGGACAATTATCGAAGCTGACCTATCTCAATCTGGACCGAAACCAGCTCACCGCCCTACCCGTTTCCCTGGGCCGGTTATCCAACCTGACGTGGCTTCGTCTCAACCAGAACCGCCTGACCGCCCTGCCGGCGGATCTCAGCGGACTGGCACAAAACCTGAAAACCCTATATCTTATGGGCAACCCGATTCCGGATGCGGAAAGGCAACGCATTCAAACGGCACTTCCGAAATGCAGGGTAATATTCCAATGACTATGAAACCGTACAGACTTCGACTGGGTGTGAACATTGATCATGTGGCGACGCTCCGGCAGGTGCGTGGCACCGTTTATCCCGATATGGTGCAGGCGGCCCGCGTGTGTGAAGCCGCCGGCGCAGGGGGAATTACCGTGCACCTCCGCGAGGATCGCCGCCATATTCAGGATCGTGATGTCTATGCCTTGCGAAAGTCCATCAAAACCAGGCTCAACCTTGAAATGGCCAATAACGCGGACGTCCTTTCCGTGGCGCTGAAGGTCAAGCCGGACGAGGTCTGCCTTGTTCCTGAGCGACGACAGGAGCTGACCACTGAAGGCGGTCTGGATGCTTCGGGACAGGAACGCCGATTGCGCCCCACAATCAGAAAACTGAAGGATGCCGGAATCGAAGTGAGCCTGTTCATTGAAGCGCACCCCCGCCAAATTGAAGCCGCCGCCCGTCTCGGAGCGCCGGTGATCGAACTTCACACCGGAACCTACTGCGATCTCAAAGACGCGGCCGCCCGAAAGGAACTCACTCGCCTGTGTGCGGGAGCACGCCTCGCCCATGCCCTGGGGCTCACGGTGAACGCCGGCCATGGCATCAACCTGGAAAATGCGTCGGGCATTCTTGAAATCCCGCACTTGCATACCCTCAACATCGGCCACAGCATCATCTGCAATGCAGTCTTCACGGGCCTGAACCGGGCCGTGCGAAAAATGCTGGACGCCATGCGGGCCTATCGCGGAGGAAAACCATAATGGGTGAAGGCGTTATTGGAACCGGCGTGGATCTCGTGGAAAACGAACGGATTCGCGTTTTACTCGAAAAGTGGGGTGAACGTTTCAAGTCCCGTGTTTTTCTCCCCTCTGAACAGGCCTACTGTGACGGCAAGGCCGCTCCCTGGCTCTATTACGCCGGACGGTTTGCCGTCAAGGAAGCGGTCGCCAAGGCCTTCGGCACCGGTATCGGGCCCGATCTTGGCTGGCTCGACATGGAAGTCGTGAAAGATCCGGATTCCGGCGCTCCCTCCATCTCACTCAGCGAACACGGCCGGCTTCTGGCGGGCAGGCAGGGAGTCACCCGTATTCTCATCAGTCTCTCCCATACCCATAATTTCGCAGTGGCACATGCTCTGCTGACCAAGGAAACACCATGAAAGCGATCACCTCGGCCCAGATGCGGGAACTCGACAAAATCGCCTCGGCGGAATTCGAGATTCCGGGGTTTGACCTGATGCGGCGGGCGGGACAGGGTGTGGCTTCCACGGTGGAGTATCTGGCCGATAAAGCCCGCGGCGGGGATGTGTTTATCCAGATTATTGCGGGACGCGGCAATAACGGGGGCGATGCCTTCGCGGCAGCCCTGTTCCTGCATGAGGACGATTTTGAAGTCGAGGTGCTTCTCGCCGGCTCCGCATCAGATGTTCGCGGCGATGCCCTCCGGCATCTGGGAAAAATGCGGGCGGCCGGGATTCCCCTGATCGAACTCCCCACCAAAGAGTCATGGGATGACGCCCTTCGGGATTCCGGAAGTGGAGAGATTATCGTGGATGGGGTCCTTGGCATCGGGGTCAATGGTCCCCCGCGGGGCCCCATCGCCGGAGCAATCCAGTACATCAACAGGGCCGGGGAGGACAATCTGATTGTTTCGATCGACGTCCCTTCGGGGCTTGATGCCGATACCGGGGAAGCGCCAGGAGAGGCGGTCAGGGCCGACATCACCATCACGATTGGAATGCCGAAGGTCGGGTTACTGACACAAAAGGCGATTCCCTATGTGGGCAGTCTGGATGTGATCGGGATCGGCATCCCCGTTGAGTTGACGACCCACTACACCTCGCCGCGCCATCTCATCAGCGGCTGGGATGTCCGGCGCCATCTTCCGAAACGCGAACGCACGGCACACAAGGGCGACTTCGGTCATGTTCTGATCGTGGGAGGTGCCGTCGGTTATGCGGGTGCCCCGGCGATGGCGGCCATGGCCGCCCTGCATTCCGGAACCGGCCTGGTCAGCGCGCTGGTTCCCCGCACCACGTATCCGGTCGTGGCCAGCGCGGCGCTTGAAATCATGACCTATCCCGGTGAAGAAACGGAAACCGGCTCCCTGAAGGCTGATGTCTGGGATGCCTGGAAGAACCGGATCAACGACTTCAGCGCCATCGTGATCGGCCCGGGCATGACCCGTCATCCCGATACCGCGGCCTGGGTGCGAAACCTTCTGGCCGATTGTCGTCGCCCGCTCCTGCTGGATGCCGACGCCCTCAATGTCCTGGAAGGCCATCCCGAGAGCCTTGCCGGGGCATCCTGCCCGGTGATCATCACCCCCCACCCCGGCGAACTGGCACGACTGCTGGGCTGTTCGATCGAAGCCATTCAACAGGATCGGGAAGCCGCTGCCCTGAAAGCGGCGAACCTGACCCGGTCCATTGTCGTGCTGAAGGGCGCTGGAACGCTTGTAGCGCAGCATGGAAAGCCGATCCACGTCAATATGACCGGCAATCCCGGCATGGCATCCGGCGGCATGGGCGATGTGCTGGCTGGAATCATGGGAGGATTTCTGGCTCAAGGAATGGATCCTTTTGAAGCCGCCTGTTCCGCCGTCTTTATTCATGGACGATCCGGCGACAACACCATGTGGTGCCGTTCGCAAGCCTCGCTGACCGCAACCGACCTCATCAACGAAATGCACAGCGCCTTCCGGGAAGTAACCGTGCGGTAATGGTCCTTCCGGGTTTATGAGGGGATTATTCATTGATCTAAACGCCTGTACGC
>CAZOZF010000007.1:0-45568 GCA_964584205.1 uncultured Verrucomicrobiota bacterium | reverse complement strand
GGGGGGGGGGGGGGGGGGGGGGGGGGGGGGGGGGGGGTGGGGGGGGGGTGGGGGGTGGGGTTGGTGGTTGAGGAGAGGGGGTTGGGGGGGAGGGGCTGTTTGGCTGTTAGACTGTTAGGGTGAGAGGGAAGGGGGGAGAGAGAATTCAGGAGTCAGAAGTCAGGAGTCAGAAGTCAGGAGTCAGGAGTCAGAATAGGATTCGGGGAGGAGTTATCCGCAGATTTGCGCAGATTGGCGCCGATGAGAAAGGGGAATGGGATGAAGGAAAATATAGAGGGTGGTGAGGCTGGGCGGGTGGTGGTGATAACGGGTGGGGCACAGGGAATTGGGAAGGCTGTGGCGCAGCAGTTCCTGTTGGATGGATATTCGGTGATGATCGCTGATGTTGATGAAGAAGCCGGGAATGAAACGGCGGCGGAATATTCAACAGTGGGGGATATTCGGTTTTGTCAGGTCAATGTGGCGGTTGAGGCGGACGTGAAGCGGCTTGTGGATGAGACGATAAAGGCGTTTCCGGGCGGGATTGATGTGTTGATCAATAATGCGGCGATCAGTTGCAACAAACCGGTGTCGAAACTCAGTCTGGCCGATTGGGAACGTGTCATGGGGGTAAACCTGACGGGGCCGTTTCTGTGCGCGAAATATTTCGAGATTTTGCTGAGGGGTAATCATGGCGCGATTATTAATATTGCGTCCACACGGGCGTTGATGTCCGAGCCGAATACGGAGGCCTATTCGGCAACCAAGGGTGGAATTGTGGCGTTGACCCATGCGTTGGCCGCGAGCCTGGCGCCGGATGTCCGGGTTAATTGCATCAGTCCGGGGTGGATCGAGACGGGGGTGTGGCAGAAATCGAGTGCGCGGAAACAGCCTGTGCATAGCGATGCCGACGAGAAGCAACATTGGGCGGGCAGGGTTGGGCGTCCGGAAGATATCGCACAGATGGCGGCGTATTTGGCGTCGGACAAGAGCGGATTTGTTTCAGGGACCAATATGGTTGTGGATGGTGGGATGACGCGGAAGATGATCTATGTGTGAGGGGGAGGGGGGGCAGGGTTCAGGGTTCAGGCGGGAAAAGAATTTAGAATTGAGGGTAGTATGGTTGATGATCTTGAGGAAGAGATGCTGGTGCATGAGCGGGATGAGATGGTTCAGGTGCTGAAGCGGTATGGCATCCGCGACCGGCGGGTGTTGACGGCCATGGGGAAAATCCGGCGGCATGTGTTTATTCCTGAAGCGCACTGTCAGCATGGCGTGGCGTATGGGGATCATCCATGGGGCATTGGAGGGGGGCAGACGATTTCCCAACCGTACATTGTTGCCTACATGACGGAGAAGCTTCAGTTGCAGCCCGGGGAGCGGGTGTTGGAAATTGGGACAGGATCCGGGTATCAGGCGGCGGTGTTGGCGGAATTGGGAGTTTACGTGTATTCCATCGAAGTCATTCCCGATTTGGCGCAACATGCGAGAGATGTGCTGGCAAGCGAGGGGTATGGTGATCGGATTTTGGTGCTGACCGGAGACGGGTACAAGGGTTGGCCGGAACAGGCGCCATTTGATGCCGTTATTGTGACATGTGCGCCCGAGGATGTTCCCCGGACGTTGGTGGATCAAGTGAAGGAAGGTGGGCGAATGATCCTTCCTGTGGGGGCGAGCGGGGTTCAGCGATTGGTTATTCTCAGAAAGCGAGCCGGGAACGTTAACCTGGAAAATGATTTGCCGGTGCGCTTTGTTCCGATGGTGGAGGGGAGGGGGAGGGGGAGGGGAATGGTTGATGGTTGATGGTTGATGGTGGAGGGGAGAGGGAGGGGAATGGTTGATGGTTAATGGTTGATGGGAGGAGGGGAGAAGAGGGAAGGGATGAAATTGGGGACAAAAGGAACTTGAGCGGTTGGGGATGTGTTTGATACAGAGAGTCTGCATTTTTTTGACGACCACGGCGTTTCCCGCGGGCAAGGATTACACAATGAAAAGAATCATGCTAATTGGGACGATAATGGCAGCCCTGATGGCGGGTGGCTGCGTGACATTGGTTGATCAAGCGAGCATGGCTCGCCAGCAGGCGGATTGGGAGAGCCTGTGCGCGGATATTCAGCGCCTGAATGAACGGATCAATGGATTGCAGCTTGAGCAACAGGCATTGACGCGTGAAATCGAGGCATTGCGCCGGGCGCCGCGCGAGGATTTGGCAACCAAGAATCGATTGGACACGATGGAGCGTCAACTTGTGGCGATGAACGCTGCACGGGAATCTGATCGGCGGGAGATTGTGACGGAACTCAGCCGGAAAGTGGCGGCCATTGTTGGCGGAAGCTCCGGTGGCAGTTCATCCGGGCGAGGATCCTCGTCGTCGTCCGAAACAGGGTATGAGCATGTGGTCAAGTCGGGGGAAACGCTTTCGGCGATAGCGGCGGCGTATAAGGTCAGTTCGTCGTCCATCAAGAAAGCGAATAATCTGAAATCGGATATGGTGCGTGTTGGGCAGAAGTTGTTCATTCCCCAACACTGAAGAACAGGCAGCAAGGAGAGTTGGATATGGGGAAGGCGTTGGTGGTATTGGCGGCGGGGATTGGGAGCCGGTATGGTGGCTTGAAGCAAATTGAAGCCGTTGGGCCGAATGGGGCGATTGTCATCGAGTATTCCGTGTATGATGCGATCCGGGCGGGATTTGACCGGGTGGTATGCGTGATCCGCCGGGATATTGAGAAGGATTTCCGGGCGATTGTGGCGGCTCGGTTTGAGAAGCATATTCCCGTGGATTATGTTTATCAGGACATGACGGACTTGCCTGCGGGGTTCAGCGTGCCGGAGGGGCGGACGAAGCCGTGGGGGACGGGGCATGCGGTGCTGGCATGCAGGGATGTGGTTAAAACGCCGTTCGGGGTCATTAATGCGGATGATTTCTATGGGCGTCGCTCCTTTGCGGCGCTGGGGGATTTTCTTGGAAAAATTCCTGAACAGGGGAATCAGTATGCGATGGTTGGATTTGCGCTGCGTAATACCTTGTCGGAGCATGGACATGTGGCGCGTGGCGTGTGTGATGTCGGCGCGGATGGGCGATTGAAGAGCGTCGTGGAGCGGACGGCGATTGAGAAGACCGGCAAGGGTGCCCGTTTTGCCACGGCGGACAATGTCTGGCACACGTTGACCGGGGATGAGTTGGTTTCCATGAACATATGGGGATTGACGCCTTCTTTGTTTGAGCCGTTGGGTTGCGAGTTCGGGGTTTTTCTGAAAGCGAATGGCGGCAATCCCAAGGCGGAGTTCTTTTTGCCGACGGTTGTGGATGGTTTGATTGGCGCGGGCAAGGCGAGTGTGAAGGTGTTGAATACGCCGGAGCATTGGTTTGGCGTGACGTATCCCCAGGACAAGGATGTGGTGGTGGCGGGGATTCGCCGCTTGGTGGATCAGGGGGTATATCCCGAGCGGTTGTGGGGTTAAGGGAAGCGGATGGCTTGGGCGACGACCAGGCAGACATCGTCGTCGAACCCGCGGTCCTTTGTGAAAGCTTCTGCATCCGCCGTCAGGGCGGGAAGGATGTCCTCGATGGGCTTGTTCAGATGGGTGCGCAGGCTATCCAGGAGACGATCTACGCCGAATTCCTCGCGGTTTATCCCTTCCACTTCCGAGATGCCGTCGGTGTAGATCAGGATGGCGTCGCCTTCCTCGAGTGAGCGGTGCTGCGTTTCGTAGGTGGCGTTTTCCATGATGCCGAGGGCGGGACCGGCGGGTTCTGAATTCTGGCGGATCGGGTTGACCAGATTTGTGGAGGGACGCAGCAGGATGGGGCTCGGGTGACCGGCTTCGGTGAACGTGATGCGGCGTTGTTCCAAGTCGAACAGGACGTAGGAGGCGGTGACGAACATGAACTCCTCGGCATCGCGGAGGATGGTCATGAATTCCCGGTTCATGTGGGTCATAAAGAGGCCCGGGTCATGGGCGATGGGTTTCAGTTCCTCGACCAATCCGCGCATGATGGCGGTGATTAATGATGCCCGCAAGCCGTGGCCCATGACGTCGCACGTGAAGACGCCGGCGACGTAATCCGAGACGGGCAGGACATGGAAGAAGTCGCCACCGAGCGTGGTGCTGGGCCGGTAGAGGTGGCTAAAGCGGAGCAGGCTATCCTCGGGGGCGACGGAGCTGGGGAAGACGGGGAACTGGCGGGGTAAAAGGGCCAATTGGACTTCGCGCGCCATCACGAGGTCGGATTCCATTTCCGAGTTTTTCTGGCGAAGTTGCTCGGCGTACTGCTCCCGTTGTTCCTCGGCGTGTTTACGTTCGGTGATGTCGGTGAAGGAGAGGACGATGCCGGCGAGTTCCTCTTCCGAGTTAATGGTGGCGGTGGCGGCGGCCTGGACATGGAAGAGGCTGCCATCCATGCGGCGTGCTTCCACTTCGCCCGCCCAGCATTGCTGGTTGATGACGGATTGAACGATGGTTTCGCCGACGGTCGGATCGCAGAAGAGACTTTGCAGCGAGACCGGGGCATTGGGGTCGAGGGCTACTATTCCCCACATTCGCTGAACCGAAGGGTTGATGTAGGTGAGGTGTTTATCGAGGTCCACGATGGCAATCCCGCTGCCGGCGGTCTGGATGGCGGTGTGTTCGGTGCGTAACTGCTCCTCGGATTGGCGGCGAAGGGTGATGTCGCGCACGAAGAAACACAGGTAATCCTGGCCGGACAGGTACAGGCGATTGATGGCGGTTTCCGCAGGGAATACGCTGCCATCCTTGCGTACGAAATAGGACTGCAGCAGAACGAAGCGGGTGTTGGCCAGATTTTCCCGGATGACGGGCAGGAGTGTTTCATCCGCGCCGAACAGAAGATCGAAGATTCCGAGGCGGCACACTTCCTCGTGTTCGTAGCCCAGAAATTGGCAAAGGCGGACGTTGGTATCGATGACCGTGCCGGAATAGTCGGTGATGATGGCGCCATCGTAGACATTCTGGAGAAGCTGTTGGAAGTCGGAATCGCCAACGACGCTGGTGGTGGCTTTCGGGCGGCTGATGCGGATGATGGGGTGTCGCGGGGTGGTTGTGGTTTTTTGGGTGCCGACATCCGCGAGGATGTCACTGGTGATATCAATGCGCATGGTGCGGGACATTGAGCCCGGCGGGGTGCCGCTTGTGTGTTTTTCTGGTGTATCCATGATTGTGCCCTCCCGTCAAACAGAGGTGACATTAGCATGGGTGTGACGGGTACTCAAGCGATGGATGGGGTGTGGAAAGGAGGGGCGGACGCCTGGGAGCGGCGTCCCTGGCGTTGAATTGAATTCGTTTTCGTATTGCGGGTCAGGCCATGGTTATCGCATAACAGGCCCCATGAATACTTCAACTCTACCGGCCATTGAAGTTTGTGGCGTTACGAAACGGTTTGGGACGGTCACGGCACTGGACGATGTTTCGTTTACCATCCAGCAGGGCGAGATGTTTTTTCTTCTGGGGCCGTCCGGGTGCGGCAAGACCACCCTGTTGCGAATTTTGGCGGGGTTGGAGACGCCCGATGCCGGGCGCATTGTTTTCAAAGGGAAAGATGTGGCATTGCTGGCGCCGCATGAGCGTGGGGCTCCCATGGTCTTCCAGAACTATGCGCTGTGGCCGCACCTGAACGTGCGGGAGAATGTGGCGTTTGGGTTGGTGGAGCGGCGGATTTCCAAGGGGGAGCAGCAACAGCGGGTGGATGATGTGTTGAAGCGGGTGGGGTTGGAGACGCTGGGGCATCGGATGCCGGGGCAGTTATCGGGAGGTCAGCAGCAGCGGGTGGTGCTGGCGCGGGCGCTGGTTTTGAATCCCTTTTTGATTTTGCTGGATGAGCCGTTGTCGAATCTCGACGCCAAACTCCGCGTGGAGATGCGCGAAGAGATTGAGAAGCTTCATGCGACGACGGATATCACGTTTGTGTATGTGACGCATGATCAGGCTGATGCGTTGTCCCTGGCGGATCGGATGGCGGTGATGTCGGCGGGACGGGTTGATGCGATAGGGACACCGTTGGGGCTCTACACGCGGCCGCCCACGGCGTTCTGCGCCGAGTTTCTGGGCGAGGCCAACATGATTGACGGCGAGATGGAGGGGGGTGGCTTGGTGAGGACGGTGCTGGGTGACTGGCGGATCAGTGCGCCCGGGGTGGGTGGGCCGATTCACTGTTTGGTGCGGCCGGAGAATCTGGGGCCCGTGACGGGACGATCAGAAGGGATGAATATAGTTGAGGCTGAGGTCACCGGGCTGCGGATGAACGGGCCGACGGTTACGGTCATGCTGGCGGCTGGCGGAATGGTGTTGCGGGCGACGGTGCTGACCCAGAACAGCCTGGAGTTGCGCAAGGGACTTCGAATGCCGTGGGGTGTGGCGGTGAATGATACGGTGGCGATTCCGAGGGTGCCCTGCGGGCACCCAGGCTGTTAGCTGATTAGACTGTTAGGCTGTTAGACATGAAAATTAGAGGTGGAACAACTTTATCGGTTGGACTGATTCTGGCCGTTCTTGGTGTATTTCTGGTATGGCCGATGGCGCATGTATTTACGCGGTCGGTTTGGGACGAAGGCGGCTTTACGCTGCATTACCTGAAGGGATTGTTTTCCAATCCTGTTCAGGTCGAGGCGATGGGGACCAGTTTCCTGATTGCCGCCTGTGTGACGATGACCTGTCTTGCGGTGGCGTTGCCGCTGGCGTGGCTTTTCGCGCGGCGGTCGTTTGCGGGCAAGGCGGTGTGGTCAGGGCTGTTATTGTTACCGATGATTCTTCCACCGTTCGTCAGTGCCGTGGGCATGAAGATGCTTTTTTCGCGGGCAGGCGCCCTGAGTACGCTGCTGATGGAGATGGGGTTGGTTTCCGGGCCGGTGGATTGGTTGGGCCGGTTTCCCTTGGCAGGGATTATCCTGCTGGAGACGTTGCATTTGTTCCCGATCCTGTATCTCAATCTGGTGGCGGCGCTGGCGAATATTGATCCCAGCCTGGAGGAGGCGGCGTTGAATCTCGGGGCGAAGCCTGGGCGTGTGTTCCGCAGGGTGACGATTCCGCTGGCGATGCCGGGGGTTTTTGCCGGGATGGTCCTGGTGTTCATCTGGTCGTTCACGGAACTGGGGACGCCGCTGGTGTTCGGGGTACGGCGGGTATTGCCGGTGATGATTTATGACAGTGTGGCGGAGATTGGGACAAACCCGATGGGGTATGCGCAGGTGGCGCTGGTGTTGGTGGTTTCGGTGGTGGGCTTCTGGGTCAGCAAGCAGGTGCTGTCGCGGCAGCGATCGGTGGCGACACTGGGGCGGCTGAGCCAGGGGCGGCGCGAGATCCCCTTGTCGCGATGGGGAACGGTATTGGCGACGCTGGGTGTGGCGGGAGTCTTGTTCATGGCGGTGTTGCCGCACTTGAGTGTGATATTGCTGGCGATCAGTCGGCGCTGGTTCCTGACGGTATTGCCGGAGGGCTTTACGTTGGAATTCTTTGGTCGGGCGTTAAACGATGATCTGACGCGAGGGGCGTTGGTTAACAGCCTGACGCTTTCGGTGTGCGCGACATTACTGGACATGGTGATTGGATTCGGGATTGCCTGGTTGTGTGTGCGGCGGCGTGTGTTTGGGAGCGACTGGCTGGATGCGTTATCCATGTTGCCTCTGGCGGTGCCGGGGTTGGTGATTGCGTTTGGTTACCTTGGCTGTTTTTCGGGGACGTTCCCCGGAACGGTGCTTGATCCGCGGCACAATCCCATGATTCTGCTGTCGGTCAGTTATGCGATGCGACGATTGCCTTACATGGTGAGGGCGGCGCATGCGGGCCTGGAGCAGGTTAGCTCGTCGTATGAGGAGGCGGCGGCTAATCTGGGGGCGACGCCGTTGAGGGTGGTGTGGAGGGTGACGTTACCGTTGATCATGGCCAATTTGCTGGCCGGCGGGATTTTGTGTTTCTCCTTCTCGATGCTGGAGGTATCGGACAGTCTGATTCTGGCGCAATCGGAAACGTTTTTCCCGATTACCAAGGCGATTTATGTCCTGCTCGACGGGCTGGAAGGCGGGTTGAATGTGGCGTCGGCGATGGGGGTATGGGCGATGGCGTTGCTGGGGGCTGGGATCTTGCTGGCGACGAGCCTGATGGGCAAGCGGATCGGGCAGATGTTCCGGGCGGGGTAAGCCTTCGGGAGGCTGCATATTGGGTGTGAATTCCAGGGGCGGGAAGTATCGCGATGGGTAGTGAGTCCCTCCTTCGGCATCCACAATATTTTGTGGTTTTGGGTCCATATATCACTTGCCGAAAATCACATTTTCCAGTATCGTCATGCACTTAAATCCCCCCCTAAGGAGGGGAGTGCCCGCAAGGGGAAATTCGTGCGAAAACCGTGATGAATTCCCTGGTTTGAATGGTTGAAAAAACCGGGCGTGAGCGGTGGCATAACTACCGCAAGGAGAATGACTTCTCACCATGGCTGAACAACAAAAGAAGAGTGGCGCGTATGACGCCTCCCACATTACCGTTCTTGAAGGAATTCAGGCCGTGCGAAAGCGCCCGGCCATGTATATTGGCGACACCGCTGTCCGGGGGCTTCATCACCTTGTTTACGAGGTGGTTGACAACTCTGTGGACGAGGCGTTGGCTGGCTATTGTACCCATGTTCAAGTCCGGCTGAATGCCGATGGTTCCTGTACCATCAACGACAACGGGCGCGGAATTCCCGTGGACATGCACCCGACGGAAAAGCGGCCGGCAGTGGAAGTGGCCCTGACCGTCCTGCATGCCGGCGGAAAGTTTGACAACGACAGTTACAAGGTATCCGGTGGCTTGCATGGCGTTGGTGTTTCCTGCGTCAACGCGTTGAGTGAGTGGCTGGAAGTTGAAGTGCGTCGTGACGGGCAGATTTATCATCAGCGGTACGAGCGCGGCAAGCCGGTCTCGAAGCTGGAGACCATTGGCAAGACCCGGGGGACAGGAACCAAGATTACCTTTTTGCCGGACAATCAGATATTCAGCACGACGAAATTCGAGTGGGATATTCTGGCGAACCGGTTGCGCGAGATGGCGTTTCTGAATGGCGGCATCGAAATCAATTTTTCCCAGGAGGATCCTGCCCGGGAAGAACTGTTTAAGTTCAAGGGTGGTGTTGTGGAGTTCGTCGAGCATCTGAACCGGAGCAAAACCTCCCTGCATCCCAAAGTCATCGCCTTCGACAAGGAGCGTGATGGCGTCATGGTGGAAATTGCGTTCCAGTATACCGATACCTATACGGAGACGATGTTGTGTTTTGCCAACAACATCAATACGACCGAAGGCGGGACGCATCTCAGCGGGTTCCGTTCGGCGCTGACGCGGACGATCAACGCTTATGCGAAGGCCAACAAGCTTATCAAGGAGGACAAGGAAAGTTTGTCCGGTGATGATGTCCGCGAAGGCATGACGGCGGTGATCAGCGTGAAACTGCCGCGGCCGCAATTTGAGGGGCAGACGAAGACCAAGTTGGGCAATAGTGAGGTTGAAGGGATTGTGGCCTCGGTGGTGAACGATGAACTCGCCACCTATCTGGAGGAGCATCCTTCGGTGGCGCGGCGTATCATTGATAAGGCATTATTGTCGGCCCGGGCGCGCGATGCGGCCCGCAAGGCCCGTGATCTGACTCGCCGCAAAGGCGCACTTGATTCGGCGGCGTTGCCCGGCAAGCTGGCGGACTGTTCCGAGCGTGATCCGGCGCTGTGCGAATTGTATCTGGTCGAAGGTGACAGCGCCGGTGGTTCCGCCAAGCAGGGGCGCAACCGTGAATTCCAGGCGATTCTTCCGTTACGCGGCAAGGTGCTGAACGTGGAGAAGGCGCGGTTGGACAAGATTCTGAACAACAACGAAATCCGCACGATGGTTACCGCGATTGGCGCGGGGATTGGCGCGGATGAGTTTGATGTGAGCAAGGTTCGCTACCACAAGATCATCATCATGACTGATGCTGATGTGGACGGATCGCATATCCGTACGTTGCTGTTGACGTTCTTCTATCGCCAGATGCCGCATCTGATCGAGAGCGGGTATGTCTATCTGGCGCAGCCGCCGTTATACAAGGTCAGCCGCAAGAAGCGTGAGGAGTATATTGATACCGAGGAAACGCTGACCCGCAAGTTGCTGGAGCTTGGCGCCGAGGATCTGACGCTCAAGGTGGGCCGCAGCAAGACCTTTGAGGGCAAGGAACTGATGGCGGTGATGGAGTTGCTGTTGCAGATTGAGCAGGCTTCCAAGAGTCTCGCCCGCAAAGGCGTCAACCTTGAGGATTATCTGAAGAAGCGCAACAAGGCGGGGGCGTTCCCCCGGTACTATGTCACCATTGGCAAGGGGGAGGCGGCGGAGCATCATTATGTGACCGGCGATGATGAACTCAAGGCGCTCCGTGAGTCGGCCGAGCTGAAGATGGGCTTGCAGCTGGAGATTTTTACGGAGAACGGGAATACGCAAGGCGGCCAGGGCGACACGGCATTCCGATGGCAGGAGCTTTATGTGGCCAGTGCGCTGGCCAAGGTGGTGGAGGCCATTGAGAAGAAAGGGTTCACGCTGGATCATTTCAACCGGCACGAGGAACCGATTTTCAGGTTGAAGGATGCGGATGATGGAGAGACGCCGATTTTCTCCCTGCCCAACCTGCTTGAGGTTGTTCGCGAATTCGGGCGCAAGGGGTTGAACATTCAGCGGTATAAAGGCTTGGGTGAAATGAATCCCGAGCAACTCTATGAGACCACCATGAACCCGGATAAACGCAAGCTTCTCAAAGTGGTGCAGGCCGATGCCGTCAAAGCCGATGAAATCTTTACGATCCTGATGGGGGATGAAGTCGAGCCCAGGCGCAAGTTTATTGAAGATAACGCCCTTAATGTAACGAATCTGGATATTTAAAAACCCCTCACCCTGACCCTCTCTCCCCCAAGGGGCGAGGGTGAACGAGGCAGGAAGACGATATGTACACACGAAACGAATTGCTTGGCAATATCAACATCGAAGACGAGATGCAGCGCTCGTATATTGACTACTCCATGAGTGTCATTATCGGGCGCGCCCTGCCGGATGCCCGTGACGGGATGAAGCCCGGGGCGCGGCGTATTCTTTACGCCATGCGGAATCTCGGCCTTTTGCATAACCGGCCGTACAAGAAATGCGCCTATGTCGTCGGTGAAGTGCTTGGCAAATATCATCCGCACGGCGATTCGTCGGTGTACGACACCCTGGTGCGGATGGCGCAGTATTTCGCCATGCGGTACATGCTGGTTGATGGGCAGGGAAACTTCGGCAGCATCGATGGTGATAATGCGGCAGCCTACCGGTACACCGAATCGCGTCTGACCAGCATGGCGGAGGAGATGTTGGCGGATATCGACAAGAATACGGTCGATATGATCCCGAACTACAATGGCGACTTGATGGAGCCGTCTGTTTTGCCGTCCCGTGTTCCCAATTTGCTCTTGAACGGCAGCACGGGAATTGCCGTTGGCATGGCCACCAATATTCCGCCGCACAATCTTGGCGAATTGGTGGATGCCTTGGTGTGCCTGATCGACAATGAAAACGTTTCGATTGATGAGTTGATGAAGCACGTCAAGGGGCCTGATTTCCCGACGGGAGGCATCATTTGCGGGTTGAAGCCGATTGCGGACATGTATCGTACCGGGCGCGGATTACTGAAGGTGCGCGGGAGGGCCGGCATTGAGGAAGGCAAGCAGGGCAAGGAAAGCATCATCATTACCGAGATCCCCTATGCCGTCAACAAAGCCACCCTGATCACCAACATTGCTTATCTGGTTCAGGAAAAGAAGCTGGAAGGCATTTCGGATTTGCGCGACGAGTCGAACAAGGATGGCATTCGGATTGTCGTTGAGCTCAAGCGCGGCGTGGTGGCGAAGGTGGTGTTGAACAATCTCTACAAGCACACCCAGCTCCAGACGACCTTTGGCGCCATCATGCTGGCGATTGACCATGGGCGTCCGAAGGTGATGAACCTTCGGGAATTGCTGGAGGCGTATTTGGATCATCGGTATGATGTGATTCGGCGCCGCACCCAGTTTGAGTTGGATAAGGCCGAGGCCCGGGCCCATATCCTGGAGGGGTTGAAGATTGCGCTCGATCATCTCGACGAGGTGGTTAAGGTGATCCGTGGTTCAAAGGACCGGGATAATGCCCGGGCCCAGTTGATGTCCAAGTTCGGCCTGAGCGAGATACAGTCGAACGCCATACTGGACATGCGCCTCTACCAGTTGACCGGGTTGGAGCGTGACAAGATTGAGGCGGAGTATCTGGAGTTGATCAAGCTGATTTCCTATTTGCGCGACCTGCTGGCGAGCCGCGAGAAGCTGTTTGCGGTGATCAAGGCCGACTTGATCGACGTCAGGAAACAATATGCCGATGAGCGTCTAACCAGTCTGGTTCCCGACGAGGGCGAGGTGAATATCGAGGACTTGATAGCGGATCGCGGGTATGTGATCACCATCAGCCACACGGGGTACATCAAGCGTACGGCGGTGAGCACCTACAAGGCGCAGCGGCGCGGAGGCAAGGGTGTGGCGGGTATGGAGACCAAGGAAGAGGACTATGTTGAGCATCTCTTTGTGGCCAATACCCACGACTACATTCTTTTCTTTACCGCCGAAGGGCGAGTCTATTGGGAGAAGGTGTACGAAATCCCGGAAGCGTCACGTGCGTCCAAGGGTAAGGCGCTGGTGAATTTGCTGAATGTCCAGAGTGGTGAGACCATTGCCGCGATGGTCAAGGTGCGGGAGTTTGTTGAGAATCAATTCGTCGTGTTTGCCACCGAAAAGGGGGTCGTCAAGAAGACCAATCTGGCGGCCTTCAGCAACCCGCGCAGCGCCGGAATCATTGCCATTGCGATTGACGAAGGTGACCGGTTAATCAGTGTGAAGCAGACGGAAGGGCACAACGAGATTGTATTGACCACCCGTGATGGCATGAGCATCCGCTTCAATGAAGCAGAGTTGCGTGATCAAGGCCGCGATACCCGCGGGGTGTGTGGGATTACGTTGAGCGATGAAGACCACGTGGTGGGACTGGAGATCGTGGATCCCCGCGCCACCTTCCTGGTTTGCACGGAGAATGGCTATGGGAAGCGCACTAGCTTTGATGAGTATCGCGTCCAGAAGCGCAGCGGCAAGGGGTTGATGACGATTCGCACGTCGGATCGGAATGGGGCTATTGTTGGTGCCCATGCCGTGCAGGATGGCGATGCCTTGATGCTGATTACCGCCCAGGGGCAGATGATTCGCATGCCGGTGGGCGATGTTCGCACCATCAGCCGGGTGACTCAGGGTGTCCGCCTGATCAATCTCGACGCGGGCGACAAACTCGTGGCGGCCACAAGGGTTGAGCCGGATGATGACGATGTGGTTGAAGGTGCAGAGACGCCTGCGGCGACCTGAGGCTAGAAGAAAAGTTTAATGGCGCTGATGGCGGCCAGTATCTGGACTAGGCGTTCAAAAACAATCCTGGGAATGTGACGGGCAAATCGAATTCCCATCCAGGCGCCGAGTGCGATGAATGGCGCCAGCATGGCGTTGAAGGTCAATGAGGTCATGGTAATCAGGCCTAATTGGGCGCTGAAGGGGAGCTTGAAGGTGTTGACGAGCAGGAAGTACCAGGCGCTGGTTCCCAAAAACACGGCTGGGGGTAATCGCATGGCCAGCAAATAGATAACCATGATTGGGCCGGCGGCATTGGCGATCATTGTGGTGAATCCCGCCAGAAGGCCGATGATGGCGGCCACCCAGAATTGATGGGGAATACGGCTGTCAGGATCAGTCGCCTGTTGCCTCCAGAGGTTTAATGCCAGCATGACCAGCACGATCCCGCCGAGGAGTGGACGAATCTCATTGTCATTCAGCCGATCCAGGGAGAGCCACCCTGCGATGACGCCAAGGATCGCCCAGGGGAAGAGACGGATGAGCCGAGGCCAATCGGCGTGACGGCGATAGTAGATCACGCCAATCACATCGCCGACAATCAGCATTGGCAGGATGAAGCCGGTGGATGTCTTTGCCGGTATAATGGCCGCAACGATTGGAATGGCGAGAACCCCCAAGCCCGGCAGTCCGCTTTTAGATAAGCCGATAATCATGGCGGCAAGCGCCATGACGACCCATTGAAGCCCGCTCAGTTCGGTCACAATGAGCCCGGTTGTGAAAATAGGTTGATCATGGATGGCGTTATACGCCAGACAACATGATACATCAAGAGGTGAGAGTGATGGATGAGCTTACTTGACCTGAGGGGTGTCGCCGATGGCGATGTCCAAGGCGATCAGAGTGTAAGCGGTGACCAGCACGGGGTCATTTTCCAGCCAGCGGTTGTTGGTGTTCAGCCAGTATCCTTCACCACTGCCATCCTTTTCCACCTGTTGGAGGCTGATTAATTTTCGCAACATGGCGGTCCGCCAGGCGATGGGCTTGTCTGACCCTTTGACGGGGACGGCGTTGCGTCCATAGGTGGCCAGTGACTTTGCCATGATGTTGTAGAAGTAATAAAGCCCCTGCGGGCCCATGCCGGGGTTTTCGTCGAGCGACCAATGATTGGCGGCCCAATCGAAGGCGGCGCGAACACGGGGGTCCGTGCGGGAGACATCGGCATAGATCAGGCTTAGCAGGCCGGCATAGGTCATGCTGCCGTAAGAGCGCAACACGATGGCACCTGCCGTATTTGTTGTGGTTCCGGCTTTGCTTTCATCCGGGCGATAGGCAAACCCGCCGGCATCGTTCGTTCCAGATTGCGCGGTGTTTTGCACCTTGCCTAGATATTGAGTGGCGGCGCTCCAATTGATATCGACACGTTCTTCGCCGGCCGGGCGGAGGTCTTCGACGCCTTGAGTCAGGCGCATGGCTTCAAAGGCGATGACGGAATCGCTGAGATCGGTGTATTGACGGCCGCTGGCCTTGTCATAACCGAACCCGCCTTTATAGATATCGTCGCCCTCCAGATGCTGGGAGGAGGCCATGAAACGGCGCGCTTTTTGAACAACGGGAACCAGGGCGGGGTCACCGGTCAGGTGGAGTGCGGTCATGCAGAGGGCGGTATTGTAATTCACGAGGCCGCCGCCTGGGCCATCGCCCTTCTGGTAAATGCTGCCATCAGGCTGAACGCTTTTGAGGATGAAGTTAACGGCGTTGGAAGCCACACGTGCTTTGTCAGGGTGGTCACTGACGGCGAACGCCCATAAGGGGAGCGCGGTTAGGGCTGGGAGGCCGGGCATAGACCATGATCCGTCCGGTTTCTGGCGTTTGGCCAGCCAAGTGAGGCCGCGCTGTTGGACGAGTCGGGCTTCGTTCAGCAGGGAGATGTCAATTTCGCCCGTGATGGTCTGGCTGGAGTTAAGAGTGGCATCGGCGGGTTTTGGAGGCATGATGGCTGGAGCGGCGTGACAGAAGGAGATTGTGCCGCCCGCAAGCAAGAAGGATGAGGCAAGAATAACGGGTAGGTGTTTCATTTTGGAAGGCTTCCTTTCTGGTTTTACAATAACGCAACAAGCGAGGGGGCGCAATTTCTTCCTGCGGGTTTGTTCCGGCAGAAACGGCAAATAGTCGTCATTTCTCATCATCGTTGCCTTTCGTGACACATGGTGTATTTTGAGTCCCTATAAGTGAACGGAATGCAGTGATGAAACGTTCACTAGAATTGACGGCATGACAGTTTCTGATCAAACTTGGACGGATGGAGATCCTGATTCGGCCCTGATGATGGAGGTGGGGAAAGGGTCCCACGATGCATTTATTTCGCTGATTCACACCTATCAGTGTCAATTGGTGAACTTTTTCAGGCGGATGGGCGCTTACCACGATGCGGAAGATCTTACCCAGGAAACGTTTGTCAGGTTGTATAAGGCGCGGGAACGGTATCGGCCTACGGCAAAGTTCAAGACCTTTGTCTATGTGATTGCGCGCCATGTTCTGGCTGATCATGGTCGGAAATGGTTCCAGCGGGAGCGGTTACGGCTGAAACTTTTACAGGAGCCGATGTCTGTGGATGAGTCGGGCTTGGCGCAATCCAGGCATATGGATGTTGAGGCGGCGTTGGCTTCCTTATCGGACAAATTGCGCAGCGTGGTGGTATTGAGCATTTATCAGGGGATGCGTTACGAGGACATTGCCGAGGTTCTGGAGATACCTGAAGGGACTGTGAAGTCACGGATGAATCTGGCGATCAAAGCGTTGAGGGAGTATCTGCATGAAAAAGCATGAGTGTCCGCACGGGGAGAATGTGGCGGCGTTTGTCGGGGGGGAGTTGCCATTGTTGCTGCGGGGTGAATTTGAAAGGCATTTGATTGAGTGCGAATCGTGCCGTGACGCTATTGGGGATGCAAGGCGGGTGATTACCCTGTTGAAGGCGGTACCAGAAGAGGAACGGTCGCGCGATCTTGCCCCCGGTGTGATGGCTCGCCTGAATGCGACTCAAGGGGTGGGGCGGTGGCGAGGGGTGATGGCGGCGGCGGCAGGGTTGACATTGATCATAGGCGGTGCCCTATGGTTTTGCCGGCCTTGTGGAACCGTGGTGCCTGCGGTGATGGAGAGCGGCAAAGCGGTGGGGCCGGTGGGTGCGGCAACGGAGTGGCTTTGCGCGACTCAGGAACCGGATGGGTCATGGAGTACGGCACGGTGGGGCGGGCATTCGCAATTTGAAGTGGCATTGACCGGGTTATCGTTAATGGCGCTATTGGAGATGAAAACGCCATCCGAAAAGGTTCGGGTGGCGATTCATCGGGCGACGGATTATCTGATCAGCCGTCAGGATGCGACCGGGCGACTCGGGCCTGAATTTGATGGGGCGCCCTATAATCACGGCATTGCCACGCTGGCGCTGGTGCGTGGGTTCCAGATTCGGAAGACGGAGGCATTGCATGGAACATTGGACCGGGCGTTGCGATGGATCGAGGATCGGCAGCATGGAGACGGGGGTTGGGGGTATGAGAACACGGCCGACAAGGCCTCCAATTTATCGATCAGTCTTTGGCAGATTGAGGCGTTGCGCCTTGCGGGGGGGGCGGGGTGGACGTCGACTGACGCCAGTGTTGACCGCGGATTGAAATGGATGATGCGGATGGTGTCGGATAACGGAGCGTTTGGTTACCGGAAGAAAGATGATTTCCCGGAGGGCAGTCAGACGTTGACGGCCATGGGCGCGATGAGTCTTATCGATGGAGCGCACAAGGCCTTGTTGAGTCCCGAGCGATCCCGTGCGGTGCAGTTTCAGGTGCGGAAGATGGCGGTGTCCGAGGGGCCGGACATGGATTATTATCGCCGGTACTTTCTGGCGGCGGCGCTGAGGAAGATGGGGGAGGAATCCACCAAAGGGTCCTTGGTGACCATTCGCAAGGGCCTGTTGGCCCGGCAAGTCGGGGCTGGCCGTGAGCGAGGCAGTTGGCCTGCGGATGACCGCTGGAGTGCGGCGGGCGGACGGGTTTATGCCACGGCTTTGGCGTCATTATCCCTCAAGTAAAACAAGAAGTGATCCGCGACCGTCTGCGGAATCCATGACTTCTGGAAGGATGCAGGAGCGTCCTACTGAACCTTTTCCTGTTCATCCCCGTTTACCGTCATAATGGCAGTGTTTCTAATCAATGAGTACGGGAGCGACAGGATGAAAGCAGCAATGATGTGGAGCGTTGTGGCGGCGGGTTTACTTTCGAGTGATTTGATGGCGGAAACCAATGGCATCGGTAAGCCGGCGACCGACATTGTGGTGACGGGGGTACGGGTGGGGAAGGAGATTCAATCAGTTCCGAGCATTGTCTACCGGATGGATGCAGACCGCAAAAGCAGCGAGGAAGGCTTGCGCTCCACGCCGGATATGATGAAGGGCGTTCCATCGGCGATGGTGCAGAAGACGTCGTATGGGCAGGGTTCTCCCTATCTGCGGGGACTGACAGGGTTTCGCAACCTGTTACTGGTCGATGGTATCCGATTGAATAATTCAGTGTTCCGGGATGGACCGAACCAGTATTGGAACACCGTGGATCCGCTTTCGCTGGGGGCGACTGAACTGGCCATGGGGCCGGCATCGGTGCTGTATGGCAGTGATGCGATCGGCGGGACGTTGAATGCCCTGCCTGTGGCACCACCGGCCTATGCGGGGTCGCCTGTGTGGCAGCGGCGTCTTTTCTATCGCGGTGCCACGGCGGAAGATTCCCATATGGGGCGTGTTCAGGTGGGGGGCAGTCCCACGGCGCAATTCGGGTTTGTCGGCGGGGTGTCCCTCAAGGACTTTGGCGATTTGAAGGGGGGGCGTGATGTCGGCATCCAGGAGCATACGGGATATACCGAGCAGGACTTTGATTTCCGGGCCGACTGGCGTGCGGATGATGATTCCTTGATTACCGTGGGGCACCAGACGGTTGATCAGGAAGATGCCTGGCGCACGCACAAAACCATATACGGTATTGATTGGGAGGGGTTGAAGGCGGGGGATGACAAGGTGCACAGTTACGATCAGCAGCGCGATCTGACGTATCTCAAGGGGCGTCATGAAAACCTGAACCGGATTGTGGATGGCGTGGAATGGACAGTTTCGCGGCAAGCCCAGGGTGAAGATTTATACCGGGTGTTGAAGGATGACCAGCGTGTCCGGCAGGGATTTGAGGTGACGACGTGGGGGGCGGGCCTGCAATTGGAGTCGGTGTCGCCCGTGGGCAAGTGGGTATACGGGGCGGAGTATTATCGTGACGGGGTGGACTCCTATTCGCGGAAGTATGCCGCGGATGATTCACTCCAGAAGACGGAGATTCAGGGGCCGGTGGCCGATGATGCGGCTTATGAGTCGGCGGGGGTGTTTGCGGAGGACACGATCACGGTGAAGGGCGGCATGGTTGATGTGGTGCCGGGGGTACGCTATGCGTATTCGCGAGTGGATGCGAACCGGGTCAAGGATGCGTTGACGGGGAAGCCGGTGACGGTGGAGGATGAGTGGGATGCTGTGGTGGGTTCGTTGAGGGTGTTGTATCCGTTGACGGCGGACCGGCGGCATGTGGCCTTTGCGGGGGTGGCCCAGGGATTCCGGGCGCCAAATCTTTCGGATTTGACGCGGTTGGATTCTGCGCGCAGCAATGAGATTGAGACGCCATCGCCCGATCTTGATCCGGAACGGTATGTCGAGTACGAGGCGGGCGTGAAAAGCCGGTTTGATCGGCTAACGGCGCAGGCGTGCTATTACCATACAAGGATTAACGGGATGATCATCCGAACGCCGACGGGGCGGATTATTGATGGCAGCAATGAGGTGACCAAGAAGAATTCTGGCGATGGGTTCATTCATGGAGTTGAGGTATCTTCGCGGTATGTGTTTTCATCGAATTGGTCCACCTGGTTGACTGGGTCAGTCATGGATGGTGAGGTGGATTCTTATCCGACGTCTTCGGCGGTGATCGAGCGTGAATCCATCAGCCGGCTCATGCCGCCGACGGTTGAGGCGGGGTTGCGATGGCAGAGGAGTGACGGTCGCTACTGGATTGAACTGGTTGGGGATGCGGCGAGCAAGGCGGATAAGCTCTCTGCTGATGACAAACGTGATACCCAAAGGATTCCGCCTGGGGGGACGCCGGGGTATGCGGTTGGCCATGTGAGAACCGGGACAATGTTGGGGAGTGGAGTTACGCTAGGCCTGGCGGTTGAGAATGTGCTGGATGAGGACTACCGCATCCACGGGTCAGGGGTGAATGAGCCGGGACGCAACATGATCCTGACGGCGTCATGTGAGTTTTGACGCCGAACGGGCTTAAGACATCCACGGGCAGTCAATTAGAAATGGAACGAGAGGCTTCCGCCGACAGTGCCGCTATCGAAATGCTGGTACTCAAGGCGGAGCGCCGTGTTCGCGCTGGGATTGATCTGGAGGCCGCCGATGAATCCCATGGTCTGTTCTTCCGTCCAGTCATTGCTGAAGCTGTCCTCGCTGGCGGTGATTGTCGAAAACGCAGGACCGGCGAAGATGGAGACGCTGTCTAGGAAATCACCGTGATCGGTGTTAACGGTCAAGCTCATGGTGACGGCGCCAAAGAGTTCCAACCAGCGGACGTCGCCGCTGTGGCCTTCCGAGCTTGAGCCGAGGGCGCGGAAATCGCCATCCATGGAAACCGAATAAGCGCCGTCCGGGTCCAGAACGAGATAATCCAAGATACGGCACTGGAGACCGCCCATCCAGTCGAGTTCGGCGTCCCGGCTGTCGTCATCCACGCTCAATTCGCTTTGGCCCACGCCGCCGAGAATGGTTAGCCAAGGGGTCAGGTCAAGACCGAGGTAACCGATGATGTGGTTGATATCCCAGTCGGCGTCCCGGTTGCCGTCGGTCATGCCGCGCTTCTGGTTTCCGAAATAGGCGCCGGCGCTCAGCGCGCGCGGGCCGCCATCGTGCATTACTGCGTAGGCGGAGTCACTGTCCCCGTTGACCAAGGAGCCCTGCTGGAGGGACGTCCCGCTCATGGCGGAAGCGGTGAGAGAGAATGATGTAACCAACAGACACGACAAGATGTAGAGGTTTGTTTTCATGGAGCGCATACTAGACATGGTGAATGATTGCTTTCAAGTCGTTTTTTGACGTTGATGTTGAAAAAAGAACTAGATTACAGAAAGCGATGTGCTACCTTGCTCGTGCTTTTTGAAGGATGTGACGATGAATTTGAAGAAACTGCTGTCTGAAGACACAATTATCCTTGAGTTGAAGGGTAACACCAAGGAGGAAATCATCCAGGAAATGGTTGATTTGCTTGTGGTCAAGGGCCGGATCAAGGATCGGGATGCTGCATTGAAAGCGGTTCTCGAGCGCGAGCAAAAGATGTCGACCGGAATGCAGCACGGGATTGCGATCCCGCACGGCAAGACGGATTCCGTGGACAAACTGGTGACGGCGATGGCGCTTAAGAAGGAAGGCGTGGATTTTGGCTCGATGGACGGGAAGCCCTCCACTATTTTTGTGATGACGCTTTCGTCAGTGAGCAGGACGGGGCCCCACATTCAATTTCTCTCGGAGATCAGTCAGGTTCTGAATGATGCCGAGAAGCGAGAAAGATTATTACAAGCACGGAGCGAGACCGAGGTGCTGGAAGTACTGACTGCTTAAGGTAAGCGGTTGACACACAGCGGTGAGTTCTGTTAACACATCCGGCCATTATGGGACAACAATTAAGAGCTAGAGTGAAGCGCAAACGCCGGGAACGGCAGATTCAGCGCAAGAAAGATGCCGTCAAAAACACGGTAAAGACGGTAAAGAAGTAAGTTGCCGGAAATGATGGTGCCGCCGCTATAAACGGCGGTATTATCTTTATCGGGTGGTTTTCTTTTTTTGGCGCGATGGCCGAGTGGTCAGGCAGAGGTCTGCAAAACCTTCCACACCGGTTCAATTCCGGTTCGCGCCTCCAACCTTAAACCTTCACAAAACCCAATAGAAACGGGCACTTTGTGGGGCTTTTGTGTTTATTGTGGCAAAGCGTCATTTTGCCGATAAATGCGTAAAAGTGCGGGTTTATTACCCTTGTTTTAGCACAATCTTGGCGCAAGGTTCAGGGCGGAAAAGTTAAGCATTTTGCTGGGCAGGGTGGTCGCAGTGTTCTTTGTGCGCGATGTAGTGGCTAGATGCCATGATTGCCTTTTGTTGGCTCCCAAAAGTATATCCGACCCCCATTTATGGCAAGGATGCGGCCCCCTTCCGCTTTCGACTACTATACTTTCTGCCCCTGCTGACGCTTATGGTCCCCAGCTAATCTCCCGTACCTCTCCAGCCCTTTCCAAAACATGTCCCTTCTGGCCAAATGGAAATAAGGAACTGTGAGGAAGATGCCTGCTACTTGATCAATCTTCGCCGCATGCCTTTTAGGGCGAGAGGGAAAACCAGGGCGACGAAGAGACACAAGTAGGCGAAAGACATCAAGGTCTCCCTGATGGGCAGTGTCCCCAGCGACAGGCCGCGGGTCAGGGTGACCAGATGCGTCAGCGGCAGACACCAGGCGACCTTTTGTCCCCAGACGGGCAGGTTTTCCAACGGGAAAAATGTCCCGCTGAATAAATACATCGGGGTGATGACGAGAAAGATCGGCAGGTTGAACATGTCGATATGTTTAACCACCCCCGTGAAGATCATAGCGGTGGCGCCGAATCCGAGTCCGCCCAGAAAGGCGACGGGCAGGATGGCGAGGCCGGACGGATACTGGATCAGGCCAAAGAGGCTCAGGGCTCCCATCATCACAGCGGCGGCCATGAGGGACTTGGTGGCGCCCCAGACGATTTCACCGGCCACCACTTCCTCGATTGAAAGCGGAGTGGCCATGATCGCGTCATAGGTTTTCTGATAGTACATGCGGACAAATGAGGAGAAGGCATTTTCGAAGAAGGCCGTGTACATGATGTTGGTGGCAAGAATGGCGGGAGCCATGAAGTTCAAGTAGGGCATGACCTGACCCTGATAGGAGACTTCGGGGATCAGCAGGCGGAAGCCGATGCCGAAGGACGCCACGTAGAGGAGAGGCTCAAGCAGGGGCACCAGGAAGCTGATTTTCCATGAACGCTTGTTGACCAGCCAATCGCGGCGCCAGACTCGCATCAGTCGCCAGGTCAGGTTTGTGTTTGTGCGTGTCATCATCAATTTCAACCAGAAAAGAGCATTTAACTACGAAAGGCGCAAAAAGCGTCAAAATAATAATAAGTTATCAATCCCGCAACTCCCGGCCTGTCAGTTTTAGAAATACATCCTCCAATGTTCCCATGCGGAGAACGCAATCTTCGCGGCAATAGGAACTGGTGATCTCGCGGTAAATATCATCGTCGTTCTTGCAGTAGATAATGATGCGGTGGCCAAGGTCCTCGTGATCCAGTTTTCTGGCGCGTACAAACTCGCGCAAACCATCGCAGACGGGGCTTCCTTCGATAACCCGGTTGCCGACGAACTGGTCAATCAGATCCCTGGGGCGTCCTTCCACGAGTATGCGTCCGTGGTCGATGATGATCAGGCGATCACAGAGACGGGCGGCCTCCTCCATGTAATGGGTTGTCAGGAGGATGGTGACGCCGCTCTGTTTCAGCTCGGCCAGTTTATCCCACAACTGGTGCCGGGTTTGCGGATCCAGTCCGGTGGTGGGTTCATCAAGGATCAGGAGGTCGGGGTTATTGATCAGGGCGCGCGCGATCACGAGTCGGCGCATCATGCCGCCCGAGAGTTCGTTGACCTGGGCATTCTCCTTGTGGGTCAGGCCGAAGAAATCCAGGAGGCGGGTGGATCGTTTTATTGCCTCGGTGCGCGGGATACCGAAAAAGCCCGCAAAGACTTCCAGATTCTGGCGGACGGACATCTCGGTATCGAGGTTGTTTTCCTGATGGCAGACGCCCAGTTTTGAGCGAATGGCTCGCCAGTCGCTGACGATGTTCTGGCCAAAGATTTGGAGGGAGCCGCCGCTGAGGGGAGAGAAACCATAAATCATGCGGATGGTGGAGGTCTTACCTGCGCCGTTGGGGCCGAGGATGCCGAAGAGTTCCCCGCGGGCCACGCTGAACGTGATGCCGTCAACAGCGGTGAAGGCGCCGAACTGTTTCCGGACGTTGGTGGCTTCGATGACGGGATGGCTCACGGGGCTCCAGATTAAGAGGTGGTTTCGTTAAGTGGTGTGAGAAGAAGTATGATTCATATAAATAATGAGTTTCCAGGCCTGGTCTTATGACCCCTGCCGAGCCGGGTCGATAAGACCGGCTACAGGTCACCAAGCAACTCGAGGTCACCGAGGTCTTTCGGTCGCCCTACTGTACGCTTGTTTAGGATATAAGCTTCCTTTCCGAGAAAGAACACCTTGCGGCCGCCAAGATTTCCGGCCACTTTTCCTGACCAGATGTCTTCAGTGCTGAGACCATCCAAAACCGTAATCAGGTCAATGCGCACAGGGGGAACGCCCATCTGAATAATCTTGCCGGAAACGATGTCGTCTTCTGTAAGTTTCATGAATCCGAATCCGAATTCATCAACGGCGCGAATCAGCGCCTTTGCGTTCTCGACTGTCGGACGAATCCAGAAATCGATATCCCCGGTGGCTCGCGGCCGCCCATGCATTGCCAGCGCGAACGAGCCGACGATAACGAACTCCACATTCTGATGAGAGAGGGCATCTATAAACGCCCCGAAATCGGAATGAAGGTTCACAGCGCATCGCCCTTTCGCTTAGGCCCAGCCTCAACGATGCGGCCTGTCTTCTGAATTCGGGGCCGTTCTTTCATCCCTGCGGCAATCCAGCACTGCTCCCTCAGAAATTCCACTGCGGCAAGCCGCTGTTCCGACGACATCAACCGATACTGCTGGATATCCCACTGCTCAGCCTCCGCGAAAGTCTTCGAAACATGAAACACCTTATTCATATTTGTCATCATACTTGAGTGACACTTGAGGATCAACGATGAAACCAGCACGATGAAACCAGCCGCCAAGGGACACGCAATCTGTACACCCAATCAGTTGTTTTCGGCGGGGAACCCGGTGGGGTTGCTGGTCGGTTCAGAAAGCTCCGGCCGAATTACTCTGGCTACATTGAAATTTCTGCTTTGAAATTACGGATAATCCTGACGGGTGGGGCGGATGACGAGGTCGCCGATGTGAACGTGGGGCGGGCGGGTGACGATATAGCGGATGGCGTCGGCCACGTCTTCGCCGGAGAGCAAGGGGCCGCATTTGTCCTTGAAGCCCTGAACCATACCGTCGCTGTAATTTGCGACTGACTGAAACCCGCTAAGGACAAATCCAGGCTCGACCAGTGAGACGCGGATCCCCTTGGGGCTCATGTCGCGGCGCAGGGATTCAGCCATGGCATGGACGGCGAACTTGGTAGCGCCATAGACCGCGCTGAAGGGCGAGATGTTCCGCCCCACGACGGAGCCGATGATGACAATATCGGCGGCGGCTTTAGGGAAGGCGTTTTGCTGGGACGTCATTTTTTGAGCGGCCTTCTGCAGCAGGGCGAGAGTGGCGCTGATATTGGTTTTGATGAGTTCGTCAAATTGTGACGCGTCGGCATCTTTGACGGAGCCAGCCAGACCACGACCGGCGTTGGCGATGACGATATCCGCCGGCTTGCCGAAGTGTTGGATGGCGGAGGCAAAGAGTTTTTCCAGCACAGAGTTGCTGGCGGTGTCGCCGCTGACGCCGTGGAAGGAAGGCCCGAGTTCTTTTTCGAGAGCGATCAGTTTGGCGGCAGTGCGGCCATTGCCGATGACGCCAAAGCCGGCGGCGATGAACGCACGGGCGGTGGCTTCGCCGATGCCGGATGTGGCGCCTGTGATGATGGCGATGCGGGTGAAAGAAGAGGTCACGGGGGATTCTCCTTGGGGTTTATCGATCTATCCGATCAAACGGATCATAATAAGGTTAGAATGGTTAGTCATTAGCTCACTCGTTTCTTAACGCCTCGGCGGGAGCGATGCGGGCGGCGGTTTTGGCGGGGAAGTAGCTGAAGGCCAGGCTAAGGAATAATCCGGCCAGAAGGGGAACGAGGATAAGGAACGGGCCGATGGCGACGGGAATCGGAAGTTGTCCGGCGCCGAGCAGGAGCAGGATGCAGGCGAGCAGGGAGCCGAGCAGGGTGGCGGAGATAGCCAGGAGTAGCGCTTCCATCAGGAATAGAAGGCTGATGTCGAGCGGGGACGCGCCGAGCGCGCGGCGGAGTCCAATCTCGGGGATGCGGGTCTGGATGTTGGCGAGCATGAGGCTCCCCAGCGTGATGCCACCCATGAGCAGACACAACATGACGATGGCGCCCCCGGCGAGCATGATGATCCGGCGCAGGCGCAATAACCTTTCAACGAGACTTTGCGGCGTGACCCACGAAATCGGCTCGACGGCATGACGAGGATCGGCGAGCAGGTTGCGGGCAGATCGAAGTGTGGCTTCCAGCGTTGCGGCTGATCCGCTCCTCACAAAGATGGCATCGAGTTTTTCATCGGGCGGGGTGACGTCGGTTCGCCAATAGGGCGGGACGGTCCAGGGGACGGCGATTAGTCGTTCGCCAGGGGATAGCGCCTTTGATCCGGTTCCGGATTCCGGGGTTCCTCCACCTGCGGCGGTGATACCGATGATTCTGAAGACGATGGGGTCCAGTGTGATGGTGTTCCCGGGGCCGAGGTGGAGTTCCTGAGCGAGGGTTTCCGAAATGACGGCGACGGCCGCATGGTCACGAATATCGGCGGCATCCAGCGGGCGGCCTTGCCGGATGGTCCAGGGACGTACCGTGAAGCAGTGCTCGTCCACGCCCAGTACCGTGGCTTGGAGGCGGGTGGTGTTCACTGTGTGTTTCTCCGCGCGGACACCGGTCGCGGTGGCGCCGGTAAGCGATTGGCGCAGGAGGGCGGAGTGCCGACGGGTCAGGGGCTGGGCGGATGAGGACGTGGAGGCGGAAGCCTCTTGAAGGATGGTAAAGACATTGACGCCCAATCCTGAGATGGCGGTTTCCGTTTGACGTTGCAGTCCGACGACCAGAGAAAGGAGAAGCGTGAGTGCCAGCATGCCGAGGGCGATTCCGCTGAACGGCAGGGCCACCCGGATTGGATGGCGGCGTGTGCCTTCCCAAACATCCTGAAGTATGGGGCGCCACTTCATAAGGAGCCCCTCGATTGTTGATTGTTGAGACGTGACCCCGATTCGCTCTTTGCCGATTCGCTCTCGCTCAGTGTGCCTGCGTGGCATTTGAGATGGCGGGTGGTGTGTCCGGCAAGGGCAGGGTTATGGGTGGCCATGAGGATGGTTACGCCCGATTGGTTGAGCCGCAGGAAGTGATCCATGATGACGGCGCCGGAGGCGGGATCAAGATTGCCTGTGGGTTCATCCACGAGGAGGAGGTCGGGGGGCAGGGCGATTGCGCGGGCGATGGCGACGCGCTGCATCTCGCCGCCGGAGAGCAGCCGGGCGGGTTGATCGGCGTGGGGCCCCAAGTCAACTCGATCGAGCGCAAGCCGCGACAGTTGGAGTGCTTCGGCGGGAGGGGTGTCGAGGTAGCGGAACCGGAAGAGAACATTTTCCAGAACGGTCCGGTGAGGGAGCAGGCAGAAGCGCTGGAAGACCATGCCGACCCGGCGCTTGCGTAATTCCACGCGCGCGGGCTCGTCGATGGCCCCGACATCGTTGCCGGAGAGAAGGAGGCGTCCGGATGAGGGTTGATCGAGCAGGGCGACGAGATTGAGCAGTGTGGTTTTTCCGGAGCCGGAGGGCCCCGTGATGGAAACGAAGTCGCCGGCATGCACTCGCAAGGATACATCGGTGAGCACGGTCACCGGTCCGTGTGGCGTTGGGAATGTCTTGGAAACATTCTCCATCAAGAGGATCGGGTCGGTGGTGGTCATGGGAGCAGGACCTGTTCGCCCGGTTTCACGCCGCTGAGGACTTCGAAGCTGGTGTCGTTGCCGATGCCGAGTTCCAGTTGGCGGGGTTCGTCACTGAGGAAGGTGCGGACCTTGCAGGTGGGCTGGTTGTTTTCCCATTGCACGGCGCGGCGGGGAATGAGTACGGCATTGGTGCGGGTGTGCGATTGAATATCTATGGCGACGGACATTCCGGGGCGGAGCCGTGGGTCGGCTTGATTTGCGCGGAGCGAGACACGGAAGTATTTCTGC
Source organism: uncultured Verrucomicrobiota bacterium (assembly GCA_964584205.1). Taxonomy (GTDB): domain Bacteria; phylum Verrucomicrobiota; class Kiritimatiellia; order CAIKKV01; family CAITUY01; genus JAABPW01. The sequence goes on along the minus strand of CAZOZF010000007.1, from coordinate 17,993 downwards.
CAGGCGGGATAGCCGGGGCGGGATTGGGCGGTGGCGCTGACGGTTGTTACGGCGCCGGGGAGCCGGAGGCCGGGGTAGGCGAGCGGGGTGATGAAGGCGGAGGCACCAGGGGCGACGCGGGCGAGATCGGCTTCGGGTATGAATGTTTGGGCGACGAACTCGCTGAGGTCGGGGATGCAGAGGAGGGGCTGGTTGGGGAAGATGGAATCGCCGACGCGGATTGTGCGGTATTCCGTACCGACGGTGACGGGTAGGTGGACGGCGAGTCCGGCGGACGGGGCGCGGATGACGGCGTTGGAAAGCTGGCGGCAGGCGGACTCGTATTGACGTTGAGCGGCATCGTGGGCAGCGCGGGCGCGAGACAGGCGCGCGGGATGAAGGTGTTCGATGGTCAGGTTGTGCTGGGACTCCAGTTGATCGGCCTTGGCCTTGGCGACGGCAACACGCGCCTCCTGCTGGTCCAGCTCGCGACGCGCGAGAAGATTGCGGTCGACGAGATCCTTGGTATCCGCCATGGCCTGCTGTTCAGCAGAGGCGATTGAGCGTAGTTCCCCGAGGCGCGCCTCGATCTCGGCGCGTTCGATGGGGATATCGGCTTTTTCAAGGGCATCGAGTTCCGCGCGGGCGCGGGCGAGGTCATTGTTCACTTTGACGAGTTCGTTTTCGACATCGGAGCTGTCGAAGCGGAGCAGGATGTCGCCTTCGCGCACAGTGGCGCCATCGGGGATGATTTCGACCACGGTGGCGCGACCCTGGAAACGTGAGAAGATAGTTTCGGTTTTACGCGCGTCGAGGGACCCGGCGCAGGGGGTCCAGACGTCGATGTGTCCGGAGGAGATAGGGGATTCGCGGGGCTCCTGGGATGAGGTTGAATTGGGACGACAAGATGAGGTGAGGGCTAGAAGCATCACCATAAGCATGGTGTGAAGAAGCGATGGTTTCATGTTGTTGGTTCCAAGGCGGTGGGTTTGAGTTCGGCGGGGCAATCCATGAGGGTGCCCATGAGGCGGAGGAGATTGTAGCCGGCGACGCAGACGGAAGCGCGGGCGGTGAGGAGGGCGGCCTCGGCGTTCACGAAGGCGGTCTCGGCGTCGGTGACGGAGAAGCTGTCGCCGCGTCCCATTTCAAAGAGGCGGCGGGCGAGTTCCGAGCGGGCCTCGGCGGCGGCGTAGTTGCGTCCGGCGATGGATAATTCACTGCGAGCCTGACGGTAGGCGGAGACTCCCTGTTGAACCTCGCGGGCGATGGAGAGGGCGCGGATGCCGATGGATTCACGGGCGGCCTTCACGTCCACATCGGAGATATCGATGATGGGTTTATCGCGGCGATGGGCGAGGTCGATTTGACCGGCGAGTCCGACAGTCCACAGGGATTCGTCGAGTGACTTGGATTCGTCCATGGTCACGGCCTTGCCGAATTGTTCTGCGCCTGCGACGAGGTTCACATCCGGCAGGAGGCGGCGGCGAGCCAGTTTGGCGCCACGGACGGAGGCGTGGTAATCCTGAATGGTCTGGGCGTAATCGAGACGGTTGCTTAACGCGGTTTGGACGGCGACTGTCATGGCGGGGACCTCAAGGTCCGGTAACAGGGAGGGGGCGGGGTTGCAGTCGGTTTCCGTCGGGAGGCCGAGGAGTTCGGCGAGATTGCGGCGGGCGACGAACAGGGACTCGCGGTCGTTTTCCAGGCGGGTTTCTGCCTCGCCGCGCTGGAGTTCGACTCGGAGAGTATCCACGCGTGAGACGCGGCCCTGTTGTTCCCTGGCGCGGGTAAGTTCGAGGAGTTGGTTGGCTCGGGTGAACATGGCGAGGTCGCAAGCGACTTGCTTTTCCAGGCGGACGATGGATTCGAATTGGCGGGCGACATCGACGACGAGATCCGATTTTTGAAGTTCCCAGCGGCGGCGCTCGGCGCGGTATTGCTCGCTGGCGGTGGTTAGGGGTTCCTCGTGGACGAGGCGGCCGAACCTTTGGAAGAGAGGCTGGCGGACATCGATCCTGACGGCGGAGCGCCAGGGTTCATCAACGAACGAGGGGTAATGGAGAACGTTTCCCTCGATGCCGATTTCGGTACCCCAGACGAGCTTACGTTCGGCTCGGAGTCCATACCGGTAGTCGGTGTTGTTGTCGGTGGTGTTGATGCCGCCGCGCGGGATGAGCCCGGTGGCGAATTCCTGGCTGGCCGCTTCGACCCCCAGCTTGCTCCGGTCGATGGCGAGCGCGCCGCGGGCGAGGTCGCGGTTTTGGCTCAAGGCCAGATTGACGGCGGCGTCAAAAGTCAGCGGATTGGAATTGGTGGCGTCGGCGAGGACCGGATTGGCGGACAGGATGAGCGTGATGGTCAGGAGCAGGAGCGGGAAGCTGTGGAATCTGAATTGTTGGGTGGCAGACATTTCCTCATGGCGGGGCTGGGCCCGCAAATCAAACCTCAGATTGCAAATTTCAGATTACTGGACGCCTTCCTTCATGGTGGAGCGGTCGGGTAATTCCTTGAAATAGACTTTGTGTTTCAGGTTGAGTTCCCACTGCTTGGCGTACTTAAGGAAGGCGCCGTAGGAGGTCATGAGCGCGATGGCGAGCCCGTGGCGGCCATCGAGGAATCCGCCGCGGATGATGTAGCCCTTGATGAAGCGGAAGATGGGATGCAGGAACATGTCCAGCCAGTGGAAGCGGCTTCCCTGGACGAAGCGCTGTTGGGCGGTGATGGTGGAGAATCGGTTCAGGGTGTTGATGTGGTCGGCGAGGTCGTCGTAGGTGTAGTGCCAGATGGGATTCTTGAGGCGTTTGACGGGGCCCCGGACGACGACTTTGTCGTGGGGTTCCTGTCCCTCGGTGCGTCCGAATTCCTTGCGGAAGAGTCTGAGCTTGGCATCGGGATACCATTCGCCGTGCCGGATCCAGCGTCCGAGATAGTAGACCTGTCGGGGGAATTCGTAGCCGATATAATTTCCGGAGGGGTTGTCAAGTTCGCGGAGGATTTCGTCGCGCAGGGCCGGGGAGACTTCCTCGTCGGAGTCCATGAAGAGGAGCCAGGGATGGGAGGCGAACTCGCGGACGGTGTTGCGTTGCCCGACGTAGCCGAGCCATTGGCGCTGGAAGAACTTGTCGGTAAATTTCCGGCAGAGTTCAGGGGTGCGGTCGGTGCTGAAACTATCGAGGACAACGATTTCGTCGCACCAGGTCAGGCTGGAGAGGCAGCGTTCGATTTTGTTTTCCTCGTTGAAGCACAGCACACAGGCTGAAATTTTATCGCGCATGATGTTCCTTCCGAAGACTAACGAGAGCGTGATTCCGATGGCGCCATTTGGACATCGGCGGGCAGGTCCCTGGGTTGCATCCATTCATCCTGCAAGGCACCGTAATAATGGACTCGCACTAAACAACCGTAAAAATGCTCGCTGCGTTGGAGGTTGGCGGGGACGGCGTAGGAAGCGGAGATGACCTTGCGGGTTTTGTCCAACCAGGCGCCCTCAATGGGAGGCGGGGGGGTGAGGGTGGCGGTGGAAGGATAGATGAGGCCGGTGGTTGGATTGCGGTCATAGAAGCGCACATCGACGGTAACGGAGCCGGGATCGATAGTCTTATCCTTGCCCGTGGATTCCAGGGTGGCGTTAAGGATTCGCAATTCGCGCTGGCCAGCAGTTTCGGGGAACTTATTGATTTCGGTGGAGAGAATCTTGATGTGGCCGGCAAAGGGAAAGACGTAGTGGTCGCGGGCGGAGGCGAGTCTTGTCAGTTCGGCCCTGGCCTTGTTGGCGGCGGGGGAGTCCGGGGCGCGGCGGACCAAAGTGCTTAACTGGGACATGGCGGGTTCCAGGCGGCCACGCTCGGCGAACAGGCTGGCCCGTTCGAGGTAGGCATCGGCAAAGTCAGGATCGGCGCGTTGGATTCCGGCGAGGACCTGCTCGGCTTCCTCAAGGGAGCGGTTGCTGACGGCCGATTGGGCTTCGGACATCATTTCCTGGACGCGGGATTGAAGTAAAACGGCGGAGGCGTTTTCCAGTTCCTTCTGTGCCAGTTCGATTTCGGAGGCGATGGAATTTGATCGAGAGGCGGCGATCAGCGCCTCGGCTTCGGCAAGGTCGTTGGTGTTGCTTGAGGTGGAAAGGTTGGTGGAGGCGAGCGGAGAGGCGGGAGCGGGTTCCTCCATGGAGGCCGGGATCAGGGAGGGCGGCACGGAAATGGATGTGGTGGTGGAGGTTGGATCCAAAGTCGCCACGGGATTGACGGATGGGCGTTTGGATTCCATGCCGTTGGGCTTGGCGGCTTCAGAGGTGGCTCCCGGGGTGGTTTTTGAGGCGGTTTGGGTAGGAGTAGGTTTTGCCTTAGGCGGGGTTGCCAGTTTTGGAGGTTCGTGACGGCGACAGCGTTGGGTGACAACCGCGAGGATAATTAAGGCCACGACTAAGATGGCGATTTTCTTCCACAGGCGGCGCTTGGCTTCCTGGGCTTCGCCTTGGACTTCGGCCTGGACGTAGGCTTGGATAAGAAAGCGGGTGCGTCCGACTTCCACAACATCGCCATGCTTGAGCTGGGCCTCGCGGGTTTCGTGGTTATTCACCAGGATGCGGTTCATGGAGCCCAGGTCACGGATGCGCGGACCATTGGGAGTATGGGCGATTTCGGCGTGGAGGGCGGCGATTTCCGTGTCGTTGATGTTGATCTCACATGCGGGATCGCGTCCGATACGCATGGGGTCGGGGGCGACGGTAACCCGTTCGCCGCGGCGGTCGCCGTTTAAGATGATGAGCCTGAAGATCATAAGCTGGTGCATACTACACAAGGCGGGCGCACCGGGGAAAGAGGGAAAATAGGATTCTCAGTGTCTTCGCGCCTCAAGCGTAGCGGGTTGAATCTCCTCTAAGCCATTTTGGATAAAGTCCCACGTCTGTTTTGATTTGGATGTGGCGGAGTTTATGAAACCGGGTATTATGCGTTCACCATGAAAACAGCGACACAAAACATCCGTTTGACGTTTGACGATGGCCGCGTGAAGGAGTGCCCCCCGCGCACGGTGATTCTTAATGTTCTTGATTTCGCGGTGAGTCCGGGCGGGAAGCCTTATATCGCCGCGCTGGTCAACAACGACATCACGTCGCTCAGTTATCCCGTGGAGCACGATAGCGAGATCCGGCTGTTGACGATGGACGATCCCGAGGGACGGCCGGTGTTCCAGCGGTCCATGGCGTTCCTGTTGGCCAAAACCGTGAGGGAGTTGTATCCCGAAGCACTGTGCTCGGTGGATTATGCGGTGGGCAGTGGTTTGTACTGCACCTTTGAGAGCCGGCCGGGGAATGGAAACGGGGGAATCACGGCGGAGCAGGTTCGGGCCATTCATGCGCGCATGAAGGAACTGGTGAAGGCCAACCTGCCGATCGAGAGGAAGAAGATTTCGTTCGGGGAGGTTACCCGGCGGCTGACCGAGGCGGGACAGACGGATAAGTTGAATTTATTACGGTTCCGGAATCCCCCACGCGTGGTGATTCATGAGTGCGATGGGTTTTATGATCTAGCGCAAGGGCCCCTTGCGCCGGGTACGGGGGCTTTGAATTGTTTTGAATTGATCCACTATCCGCCGGGGTTTGTGCTTCAGCTTCCTGCGGCAGGTGAGCATTGTGTGCCGCCATTCAAGGACCAGCCGCATCTATTCACGATTTTCCGCCAACATAAGGAATGGGGACGGACGATGGAGGTGAATACTGTCGGGCGGCTCAATGAAATTATCGTCAACGGCAACATTGGAGATTTTGTCAAGGTGGCCGAAGCGTTGCACGAGAAGAATGTGGCGGGAATTGCCGATGAGATTTACCGGCGGCGGGATCGGGCGCGGATTGTATTGGTGGCGGGTCCGTCCTCGGCGGGCAAGACAACCTTTTCAAAGCGGCTCGGCGTGCAGTTGCGCGTCAACGGGGTGCATGTCTCCATGATTTCGCTGGATAACTATTTCTTTGGAATGGACCGCACGCCCAAGGAGGAGGACGGCAAGCCCGACTTTGAGCATATTGACGCCATTGACCGCGAGTTGTTCGAGGAAAATATGCGGCAGATTATTGACGGGAAGGAAGTCGAGTTGCCCGAGTTCAACTTTGAGACCAAGCAGAGGGTGTACCGGGGGCAGAGAGTTAAGTTGGGTAAGAACAGCGTGCTGATTATCGAGGGGATACACGGGCTCAATCCCGGGCTGGCGCCGATGGTGCCTGCGGAGGCGCAGTTCAAGGTGTATGTCAGCGCGTTGACGCAACTCAGCGTGGATGCCAACAACCGGATATCGACGACCGACAACCGGTTGTTGCGGCGGATGGTGCGCGATCACAAATATCGGGCGAACTCAGCGTTAAAGACACTGAAGATGTGGTTCTCGGTGCGACGCGGGGAGGAGCGGTGGATATTTCCGTTCCAGGGGCAGGCGGACGCCACGTTTAATTCGGCGTTGGACTATGAGATTGCTGTGTTAAAGCTGTTGGCCGAGCCGTTGTTGATGGAGGTGACGCCCTTTGATCGGGAATATGCCGAGGCTCGGCGGTTGACGGCGTTCCTGCAGAACTTCATTGGTATGTCCGATCGGGAAGTGCCGCACACGTCCATGTTGAGGGAGTACATCGGGCGGAGCAGTTTCCGGTATTGAGGGGGTGGTGTGAGCTTACTATTACCCACAAGTACTGATATGGATTGATTTTCTTATTGTGGGAGGGGCACGATGTGCCGCGACAGACTCTGCCGGGTCTTGAAATGGACGGTCGCGGCGCATAGCGCCCCTCCCACGGGAAATCATTCTGAAGTTGTGGGTAATAGAAAGGTGGGGAGGGGGGGATGGGGAAGGCATTTTAGGCTATGGAGAAGTAGGTGTCGGCAGAATAGTTAGTTGGGCCAATGAAGAAGATGAATGAAATAATAAAAGCATTTCTGATTCTTGCTTTAAGCCGTGTTGGGAGCGGTTCACCGGGACGGTTCGCCCTACCTTGGGAAAGAATGGCAGGGTCGCAAATGCGCCCAGCGCGGCCTGCGACTTAAGTTATTGATAGACTAGTTCTATTACTAATATTAACTTGCCTGGATGTATGCGTGGTTTACAGGCGAGGGGTGTTTTCCCGGGGCGGAACGTTATCGCGCCTTACGGGATGTGCGCGGCGGAATGGTGCGTGAACGGAGTGGTGAGCAGGATTCCTTCCTTTGGTCCGAGCGGCACTTGCGTTGCGTATGGGCCGATTCCCGGTGGCGACCCGCCGAATTAATGACGCTAGACCGGCAAAAGGTGGTGGTCGAGGATCCCGGCCGGTGGAATCTTGAGGCAGGACCCGACTTCCTGGACGCCGTGTTGCGTGTTGAGCCGGGAGCGCGCCTGATTCGCGGTGACGTGGAACTGCATATCCGCCCGCGTGATTGGATTCACCATGGACATTCCGATGATCCGCGATATCAGCGAGTGGTGGCGCATGTGACGTATTATCCCGGCGAGATGGAGAGCGGATTTCTGCCGAAAGGCGCGGTTGAGATTCCGCTCAGCGAAGCGTTGCGCCGCAATCCGGTATTTTCCTTTGAGGCGATGGATGTCAGCGCGTATCCCTATGCGGAATCCGATCCGCACCCGCCATGTGCGTTGGCGATAGCGGGGTGGAGCCCGGAGCGGAGGATTGATTTGTTGGAAGCGGCTGGGGCGGAGCGGTTGCGAGTGAAGGCCGCCCGGTTGCGCGCCGAGATGACGGAGAGGCATCCCCGTCAGGTGTTGTACGATGAGATCATGAGCGGGCTGGGGTTCAAGCATAACCGTCAGGCATTCCGGACGCTGGCGGAGAGGGTGCCGCTGGAAAGCTTGTGGCATGATACGGAGGGGCAGGGCGCGTTAGCGGCTTATGCTTTGTTGTGCGGTGTGTCCGGATTGTTGCCGGCTAAAACGGCGCCGCATTGGGATGAGGAGGCGCGCGGGTTTATCCGGGCAGTGTGGGATATCTGGTGGAAGCAGAAGGCCGGATGGGATGAGGTGGTGATGGATAAAAGTGAGTGGAAGCTGTCCAATTTAAGGCCGCCGAATCATCCCCTGAGGCGTCTGATGGCGGCGGCTGAACTATTCTGTGGGGAGAGGTCGTTATTGGGGGAGATCGATAAATGGCACGGGGCTGGTGGGATGGTATGCGGGAAGGTTATGAGGTATCTGGGTGAGGTTGGAGGGCAAGGATTCTGGGGGCGGCATACGGCGTTGGGTGCGGAGCCGCTTAAAAGTCCGATGGCGTTGATCGGGCCGGGCCGCGCGGCGGCGTTGCTTTCGAATGCGATTCTACCGTGGATGGTGGCGGGAGACGATGGGGACTGGCTGGGCGAGGATGTGTTAAAGGAGCTTCCGGCGGAGGATGACAACCGCTATATCCGCCATATGGCGCATGCGCTGTTCGGGCATGATCATAATCCGAACCTGTATCGGACAGGATTGCGCCAGCAGGGGATGTTGCAGGTGTTTCATGATTTTTGCCTGAATGGGAGTGGCGGGTGCAAGGCCTGCCGGTTGCCGGGGATTCTCGGCGATTACCAGAAGTGATAGGCGGAGAAGGCCAGCACATAGAGGCCGAGCAGGAAGTTGGTTGTCATGTGGGCGGCGATGGCGGCGGTGATGTCGCGGGTGCGGAGGTAGAGGGTGCCGTAGGCTAGACCGGCGAGAATGCCCACGAGCCAGCGGTCATGTTCCATGCCAAACAGGAAAGCTGTCAGTAGGAACATTCCCACATGGATGGGGCGTTCCGGCACGGAGAGGAAGTGGCGGTTGACCAGCCAGCGATAGATGAAGCCGCGCCAGAAATACTCCTCGGCGGTGGCGATGACAAGGGTGGAGCCGGCGAGACGTATGAGTGTGAGGGGCCAGCCGCAGATTTCCGGGGCGGAGGGATGGAAGGCGGCTGAGCCGGTGATGATGCCAAGGGGGCGAATGCCGAACCGGAGATAGAGATCGTTGAGGTAGGGGTAGTGGTAGATCCATGGCAATTCGGGGCCGATCCAGATAATAAGGACACCGATGCCAACGGCGAGGGCGAGGGGGAGGTTGCAGATATTAATGGGGCGATAGAAACGCCAGGGACGTAGCGCGAGGAGAAGGATGGCGCTGACGGCGGTTTGGAGGGTGTAGCGCCAGGGTTCGGACGATATCGGAAGCATCATAATGCCGATCCAGGCGATGAATGGCGCGGTGTGAGCCCACACGGCTTGATTGCATTCCTTTGATTGCGCAGGAGATTCCATGCGCGACATCATGCTGAAAGGCGCGGTGAAAGACAAGGCGATCTGGAACGGGGATGGTGACGCGTGAGACGTGAGAAGTGAAGTGTGAGACGTGAAAGAAACGGCCTTGACGGTCATGCCGCCAAGGCCGCCTTTATGAATCAGGACATTACCAATCCCAGACAAGACCTGCGTTTACGCCCAAGCCGTCCACGGATACCTCATCCTCGCCGAGACTCTCGAGCACGTCAGAGGCGCCTTCGATGCTTGTTTCCAGCGCGACCCACCGTGCTTCAGCAAAGAACCGGATTCCTTTGGCGGCTCCCACCTCGAGACCAGCGAGAGCGAACAGGCCTATGTCATCATCGGGGTCAACCTTGTCTGCATCAAACATATAGTAGCCAGCACCAGCGCCAACGTAGGGGACGATGGCATGGCCCGGGAGTTGGAGGATGACGGCGCCTTCAAGCGGAATCAGGCTCATTTCCACGTCGCTGAGGTCGAGATAGGATCCCCGCAGTTCGAGTCCGAGGAATGGCAACAGTTCAAAACGCATTCCGGCACCTCCGCCGTAACCTTCATTCAGATCGCCGGCATCCCAATACGATCCGAACACCCGCAAGTCTGCCCGAGCTGATCCAGCCATCAACGCCAACACCGCCGCCAATGCCAATAGCTTCTTCATACTTCCTCCTGCTTATCTCGTTCCGCCGCGACGTCCCGTTGGGAGTCGGACAGGGAGCGCATTTGGCTTTACAGACACCCGCCTGCTGAAGCACCAATCAATACGCGCTTCCATGCGTCGACATTGCCAAATCAGGAAGTGTAGAGCAAATGAATTTTGAAGCTGGTTCCAGCTAAAGCAAGGTCTTTTGTTTTGACGCTAATTGAATAGTCGGACGCGCTCCCGCGAATGCGCATGCGCGTCAACCTAAGCGTAATGCATTAGCTCTGTAATTTTACGACCGACGACTGTCGGTCTTTGGAGTGCGGCGGCTTGACGCCGCTTTTTTGGTGAGGCTGGACGAACCGTTTCTTGAACAAACAACGCACCGTTGCAATCTGCAGCCCGTCGAGCCGGGCTGCGGGAAAGCGGCGTCAAGCCGCCGCACTCCAAACCACAGCAGATTTCACATGATGACTTGATGATTTAAGCGCTTCGCTTAGGTTGACGCGCATGCGCGAATGCGGGACGTCCCTCCATCAAACAAATCGCCCCTTTCTTTAATATTGGAGGGCCACGCTTCGTCGTGGCCGCATTAAATGAGCCAAAACAAAAGACCCTGCCATCTAAAGATTACTATTACCCGGGAGTCACTTGTGGGAGGGGCGCTATGCGCCGCGACAGTAAGTTTTGGGGTTTATGACAGAAAGTCGCGGCGCATAGCGCCCCTCCCACAAGAAACAAATGTACTCCAAACAGGAGATCGGGACTGACCCACAACGGGACTTCTTGTGGGGTGGTGGGGAAATGGTGTACGAATGACAGGTCAAAATGCTTATGGAAAGGCTTGATGCACCATGGAAATCTGTTTGGTCGTTTTTTCGTTCTTCCTCTTGCGGTTTTTAATTGGACATTTGCCGGTGGGCAAAAGATTGGTCCATGCCGTGACTTTGCCATATGTACTGATTACGGGGCTGACGGCCTTTGCCGAGACGCCCAACACCGGGGAGTCGATCAACGGCAAGATACCGAATGAGCATATTTATGTGGGCCCCAAGGTTTCGTCGGATGTTGTTCCTGCCTCAACGAATGCATCTGAGGTTTCCATGCAACACTACCGGGACGGGCTTGGATTGCAGGCGACGAATCTGGCGGCAGCCGTGGATAAGTATGAGAAGGCGATGCGGATTGATCCTTCCAACTGGGAGGCGTTGAATCACTATGCCTGGTTTCTCGGGGTGACGGCGCCGGTGGAATATCGCGACACGGGTCGGGCGCTGGATCTGGCGTTGCGCGCGGCCGAGGTGACGGCATGGAGCAATCGGGATGTCATTGATACGGTTGCCGAGGTCTATTTCCTGCGCGGTGAAATTGATAAAGCGATAGATGTGGAGAGGAAGGCGTTGTTACCCGGGGTGTCTGGGAAGAGCAAGGAGAAGTACATAAAGGGGCAACTCGCCAAGTATGAAAAGGCGCAGGGCGAGGCAGGGCAGGGGAAGGCAAGTGGAAGATAATCCTGGGCGTCAGGCTTCGGGAGGGTTATTGCGGGGTAGTAGGAGGATGGCGACGGCGGTCCCGGTGGCGACCACGGCCAGGGTGGCGAGGGTGGCGCCGTGGGGATCCCCAATCCAGTAAATCCCCGCCAAGCCAACGAGGGGGCCGAGCAGGTTCCCGATTCCAATGATGGCTTCGTGCAGGCCGCTTTGCTCGCCTTTATTGGTCCCGTAATCGAGTGAGTAATAGATGGAGGAGGAGTAGGTCAGGCCAAGCGATGCGCCGAAGATGGCCAACGACAGGAGGATCAGAGGGAGCGAGGTGGACAGCATGATGCCGGCAAAAGCGAGCGGGGTGATAAGAAATGCGGTGATGCTCCAGCCGCGGTGGTAGTGCCAGCGTTCCCAGCGGCCAACGACATAGAAGGACATGGATCGGGTGAGATAGTAGGTGCAGGCGAGGATGATGGTTAGCGATGGAGATTTGCCGATCCGGTCGCTGAGGGCGGGGAGGAGCGGGAGCATGACGGCAATCATGATGAACGTCAGGGCGTTGCCCAGCCAGGCGGCGTGCATGAAGCGGCGTTTGCGGGCGGAGGTGAGGGAAGATGCAGAGGGCGGCTGGGGAGTGAGAGAGTTACTGGCTTGCGGTGTGTCCGGGGTGGTGACGGGTGACGGGGAAATGGCGGATGGTTGGCGTTGAATCAGGAGGGCGACCGCTATGGCGTGGAGGAGGCCGGGGCCCCAGATGACGGCGGCAGGCATCCAGCCAACGAGGATACTGCTTATGAGAAGGCCGATGGTGTTGGAGACGGACCAGGAGATGTTGTAGATGGAAAGCCGGCGTGGTGTAGAGAGGGGGGACTGGACGTGGAAGACGGCGGACTCCAGAGCGGGCCATGTGGCGTTGACGAAGAGGCCGTAGCATAAGGCGATGATGAATGGGGTGTAACGCCAAGGGCATAACCAGCCGGTTAACAGGAGGACGGATGCCAGGGCGAATGCGATGCGAAGAAGGCGGTCGGAACCGATCTTGTCGGCGAGGCGTCCGCCATAGCGCGCGCCGGGGATGCCGGTAAGACCGAGGCAGGTTCCCAGCCAGAGGTTTTCGGTGTTGGAGTAGCTAAAGGCGTGACGGGTCCAGAAGTAGATGGTGGCGGCCACAATGGTCATGGCGACCGAGTTGAAGGCGGTCAGGAGGTAGTAGCGCGGGAGTGAATGGGCAGCCGTTGGTGGATGAAAACTCATGAGGTGCGGGAGCGTAATCCAGAGGCGGTGGCGATGTCAAACGCGGGGAGGTTGTCGGCGGGAAGAGAATTGAGTCCGGCTGGGAAAGTTGTATGATGCGGCGGATATGAATTCATCGATACCAACGACGACAATTGGCGGCATGAAGGCTTTGGCAGGGCAGTCGGTGAGGTTGCGGGGCTGGCTTCATGGTAAACGATCCGGCGGTAAGGTGTGCTTTCTGGTGATGAGGGATGGGACGGGGATATGCCAGTGTGTGGTTGAGGCCGCAGCGGTGGAAGCATTTGACGGGGCGTCCGGACTGACGCATGAGTCATCCTTCGAGGTGACGGGCGTGGTGCGGGTGGATGAGCGGGCGCCCGGCGGGGCGGAACTGGCTGTGTCGGGGTTGCGTTGCATACAGAAGGCAGAGGAATTTCCAATTACGCGGAAGACGCACGGGATTGATTTCCTGATGAACAACCGGCATCTCTGGCTCAGGTCAAACCGGCCGGCGGCGATCCTGAAGGTGCGGCATACGGTGATGAAGGCCATTCGGGATTTCTTTGACGGGCAGGGGTTTACGCTGGTGGATATGCCGATACTGGTGCCCGGGGCGGGGGAGGACCGTCAGTCGCTTTTCCCGGTGGCCTATTTTGATGAGAGTGTGTTTTTGACGCAGACCGGGCAATTGTATTTGGAAAGCGCGTGCATGGCGCTGGGCAAGGTGTATTGCTTTGGGCCGACCTTCCGGGCGGAGAAATCCAAGACGCGCAGGCATTTGACCGAGTTCTGGATGGTCGAGCCGGAAGTGGCGTTCGCGGAACTTGATGAGGTGGTGGCGCTGGCGGAGGCGATGGTGTGTTCGGTGGTTGAGGCGGTGCTAAAGGCGAATGGGCCTGAATTGGCGTTGCTGGGTCGCGATGTGAAGGTGCTGGAAAAGATCGGGAAGCCGTTCCCGCGACTTACCTACAGCGATGTGGTTGACCTCTTGAGGAGTGAGGGGACCCGGAAGACGCTGGAGGAGGAGTTGCAGAGGGACACGGAGCGGCTGAAGGGGATGATGGCGGAATTAGAGGCGGGTGAGGCGGAGCTTGGCGCGGCCAAGAAAGGCTGGCAACAGGACAAGATCGAGGCCCGGATCCGCGAATTGAGGGAGGGTATCCAGGATTTGGAGCAGGATATCCGGGCGAGGCCGGAACATATCCAATTGGCCCAGTCGTTCGCGTGGGGTAAGGATCTGGGGGGTAGTGATGAGACGATTGTGTCGCGCCAGTTTGATCAGCCGGTGTTTGTGACGGAGTATCCGAGGGATGCCAAGGCGTTTTACATGAAGGTGTCGCCGAAGGATTCCCGGCTGGTGCGGAACTTTGATTTGCTGGCGCCGGAGGGGTATGGGGAGATTATTGGTGGGAGCCAGCGGGAGGAAGACCCCGTGGTGATAGAGGAAAACATGAAGGCGAAGGGGTTAAAACCGGAAGATTACTCGTGGTATCTTGATTTGAGGAGGTATGGCAGTGTGCCGCATGGCGGGTTCGGGCTGGGGGTGGAGCGGACTGTAGCGTGGTTGTGCGGGTTGCGGCATGTGCGCGAGACGATTGCGTTTCCGCGGACGATGGGGAGGGTGTATCCTTGAGGGAGGGGTGGAACCGCGGGTTTCCGGCGAGGCACGTTTTTCTTGAGTTTCGGGGGGGTTCTATCGTAACTTTATGCGCTCGGCTGTTGGTGGCCGAAGGTTTGGTTTAACTGTTTAAGGGATACTACTATGGATTATGGATTGACCGAAACACAGGTGATGATCCGGGATCTTTGCCGGAAAGTGGCTCAGGAGAAGATTAAGCCTATCCGGGAGCATTACGACGAGGCTAATGAATTTCCGCATGAAATGATCAAGGTGTTCGCCGAGGCGGACCTTTGCGGCTTGTATATCGAGGAGAAATTCGGCGGACTGGGCGGCGGGATCATGGATCTGGCCGTTGGCGTCGAAGAATTATCCAAGGTTTGCAGCGGCATAGCCTTGGCGGTGGCGGCGACAGCGCTTGGCACGTTCCCGATCATCCTATTCGGTAACGAGGAGCAGAAGAAGAAGTATTTGCCGCCGATCGCGAGCGGGAAGTCGTTGGCGGCGTTCGGGTTGACGGAAGCCAATGCCGGTAGCGATGCCGGTGGCATCCGGACAACGGCGGTGCTGGATGGAGACCACTATGTGCTGAATGGCACCAAGCAGTGGATCACCAATGGCGGCGAGGCGGATATCTACACGGTGGTGGCGATTACCAATAAAGCCAAGGGGCCCCGCGGGGCGTCGGCGTTCATTGTGGAAAAGGGCACCCCGGGATTCACCTTCGGCAAGAAGGAGAACAAGATGGGTATTCGCGCCTCGGCGACGCGGGAACTGGTTTTCCAGGATTGCCGTATCCCCAAGGCCAACTTGCTCAGCAAGGAAGGCATGGGATTCATCGTGGCGATGAAGACGCTTGATACGTCGCGGCCCGGTGTGGCGGCGCAGGCGTTGGGTATTGCGGCTGGCGCGCTGGATGAGGCGGTGGAGTACAGCCGTCAGCGCCGTCAGTTCGGCAAGCCGATCTGTGCGTTCCAGGGTGTGCAGTTCATGCTGGCGGATATGGCGACGCAGGTGGAAGCGGCCCGCGCGCTGGTGTATGCGGCGGCCCGGTTTATCGATGGCGGCGGCAAGGAAGTCAGCAAGATTTCGGCGATGTGCAAGTTGTTTGCCTCGGATGTGGCGATGAAGGTGACCACGGACGCGGTTCAGATTCTTGGCGGGTACGGTTATATGAAGGAGTATCCGGTCGAGAAGATGATGCGGGACGCCAAGATCACCCAGATCTATGAGGGGACGAATCAGATTCAGCGCGAGGTTATCGGGCTGAGCCTGATCAAGGAGTCGGCCGCCGCGAAGAAGTAAGCGGTGTGTTGAGGGGTTATCCGGCGTTCCTGCTGTTTCGGCGGCGGGAACGCCTTTTTTTGATATAAAAACGCGCCTGAGGATACGGGCCACTATACGATGAACGAAAAACGAAACATCCTTAAAGAGCTTGGGATGTTTGTTGCTGACGTGGACGGGACCCTGTTGGGACACCGGGCCGGTTTTGACCAGTGCCAGGCATTCCGGAAGCATATCGACTTCCTGCGGAGCCGGTACGGTGTGAAATGGGTTATTTGCACGGGCCGCAGTCTGGGCAGTTTCAAGAAGGTGTTTCGTCCAATGATGATGCTGGGGGTGATGCCGGACTATGTGATTTCGCGACATGCGTATATTTTCGAGCGGAAGAACCATGGTTATTTGCCGCATGTAATTTGGAATGTGAGAGTGCGGTGGCTTCAGTGGGTGAATGAGTGGAAAGTCCGGCGCGCGATTCCCAGGATGGCCGCGGCGATGCTTAAAAAGAATCCGTTCGCCCGGGTCTCCTACCGAAAGCGGCATCGCATTGCTTTTCAGTTTGAGGATGAGGGCGCGGCGCGTTTCGGGATTGAGATTGTGAAGGAGGAAGCGCGGGCAACCCGATATCTGCAGGTGTTCGAATATCCGACGGAAGTGGATATCCACGCAATTCCATTTACCAAAGGCTTGGCGGTGTCTGAATTGGCCCGCCGGCTCGGGATTCCCGCAGATAAGGTGTTGGTGGTGGGGGATGGTCATAACGATATCAGCATGATGGTTCCGGATGTGGCGCGGTGGACAGCGTGCCCGGCCAACGCGGCGTCGGCGGTTGTCGAGATCGTTCACAAGACGGGAGGACACATTGCCGCTGAGCGCAGTCTCACGGGTGTGCTGGAGATTCTTGATGCCTATGAGAAGGGTGAGTTGAAGAGTCAATATCCGGCGTCATGGGTGGAGGGGGGCGACGGGACGGGTGGTTTGCCGCATCGGCGGCAGGCGAAGGATGAATTCGGGTTGCGCGGGGTGTTGATCGTTGGGCTTGCGTTGTATGTGTTTCTTCTGGTGATGGCTAATTTCGGACTTTTGCCGGCTGGGGAAAATTTGCTGAGTCCTTTCCATGGGGCGGTTGACAGCATCAGGGAATTTGTGCGGGCGATGTCGAGATAGAGGGTTGTGTCATGAACATTGGATTTATTGGTGCCGGGAAGATGGCGGAAGCGATGATGGCGGGAATTATCCAGCGTCAGTATGTGACGCCGGCATCCATTGTGGCCAGCGATGTGGATGGCGGCAGGCTGACGGAGCTCGGGCGGCGACTGGGGATTCGGGCGGCGGTTTCGAATGTGGAGGTGGTGAGAGGCGCCAAGGTGTGTTTTCTGGCGGTCAAGCCCCAGCAGTTGGATGCGGTGCTGAACGAGATTGCCGGCGAAGTGACGGAGCACCATCTGGTGATTTCCATAGCGGCAGGCAAACGGATTGCCGGAATGGAAGCGGCGTTAACGCGGGGGCGGGTAGTGCGCGTGATGCCGAATATCGCCTGTCTGGCGGGCGCGGGGATGAACGTGTTTGCGCGGGGTTCGCGCGCGACGGACGCGGACGCGGATAAAGTTCGCAAGATATTGGAATGTTGTGGGCGCGCGCTGGAGCTTCCGGAAGACTTATTTGACGCAGTCACCGCGTTGAGCGGATCGGGGCCCGCGTTCTTTGCCTACCTCCTGAATGGCTTGGTGGAAGGCGCGGTCAAGGAAGGGTTGCCGAGGGAGGCCGCGTTAACGTTGGCGGCCCAGACAATGGAGGGGACTGCCCGCCTGTTGCTGGACAAGGGGCTGGCTCCTATGGAGCTTGCCGCCGCCGTGACGTCCGCCAAGGGAACGACCGCCGCCGGTCGTGAAGTTTTGGAGACTGGAACGGTTACCGAGGCGCTTGCCGGCACCATCCAGGCGGCAGCCCGCCGCAGTCGTGAATTAAGTCGAGTATGATTTTTTGTTGGAGAGATTGAATTATGGCCCGATCCACCGCCCCTAATGCCAACGCCGAATCCATGTCGCGCCAACAGCGCGAGATTTCTGTTTCGGAATTTTTTCTTAAGAACCGGCATCTGCTGGGATTTGATAATCCACGCAAGGCGCTGTTGACGACGGTCAAGGAGGCGGTGGATAACTCGCTGGACGCCTGTGAGGAGGCTGGCATCCTGCCGGAGATCAGCGTGGAAATTACGCAGACTGGCGAGAAGCGGTTCCGGGTGGCCATCACGGATAACGGGCCAGGCGTGGTGCGGGCGCAGGTGCCGCGGATTTTCGCGAAGCTTTTGTATGGATCGAAATTCCACCGGTTGCGGATGTCGAGAGGGCAACAAGGGATTGGAATCAGCGCGGCCGGGATGTACGGGCAATTGACCACCGGAACGGCGACAAGTATCTTATCGAAGATTCCCCGCGCGAAGATGGCGCACCATATTGATGTGTCGATTGATACCCGGAAGAACGCGCCGACGATCCTGAAGGATG
>CAZOZF010000006.1:43865-48335 GCA_964584205.1 uncultured Verrucomicrobiota bacterium | reverse complement strand
GCGCCGATCCAGTTGCATGAAGTCGAACAGCTGGTTGGTCAAGGTGTTCGCCGCGTTGTCGAAAGACGTATGCCGCCGGTCGAGGACATGCAGGCCATCCTTGGCATGATCCGGGATGTTGCTCTCGAGATAGGTTCCAAAGCCCGACAGGTTGCTCGTGATTGAGGGGAGCCCCAGCGCGGCACATTCCAGGGGCGCATAGCCCCACGGCTCGTAGGAGCTCGGGAAGATGCCGAGGTGGCACCCCCGCACAAACTGGTCGTAATCCATCCCGAAAAGCGGATCGTTGGTGGTGACGAAGTCGGGGTGATACACCACCTTGACGGGATCCGAGGGCTGGTTGAAGAGTTGGCAGGATCGCAACTGGTTGAGCACCTCGTCATGCTGGTCGTCCACCAGATCATGCGTGACAATCGTGGGCATGCTCTTGGTTTTCCAGACATGCATGAGCCGGCGCAGGCGCAGGCGCCAGTAATCATCCACCAGTTCATCCATTTCGGGATATTTTCCCATTGAGGCCGAGACAAACAACCGCTCCTCGATCTGGTGGGCGATGGCACGGCAATCATCCCGCATCTCCTGCATCATGGCGCGGCGGCGAAGCGCTTCGGCATTGATGGAGCGGATCGGCTTTCGGGTGATGACGAAGAACACGACGGTCTTGTTGGTGCCGGCCATTTTCATGCGGTGATTGAGACGGGCCAGCGATTCGATGGTGAGGTCGAAGCCCTTGTTGCGGTATTCAAACCGGCCGGAGGTGAAGAAGTACATCGTCCGGTCGAGGTCAAACGAGTAGCTCGGGAAGAAATGGGCCACCACGAAGTCGTTGATTTTTTCCTTGTAGACGCGGTGCAGGTTCTGGAATTCGTGAAGCGCTACGAACCGCTCGATGTTCAGCCCGTTAGGCACCAGTACATCGGGTTTCCGGCCGAGCAGATGCTCGCATTCGAGACCGGTGATATCGCTGACGGTGGAGAAGATGTGGCTTCCATGAGCGGCGGCGCGCTCAAGCCTGACCTGGGCCTCGATATTGAACCGCCGGGCGTCCGCTTCCCAGTCCACAAACGGTAGATGATCATAAAACCACGGATCGTTCATTGCCAGATAGCGACCGAGCAAGGTGGCATGCGTGGTGAAAACGATGGATACCGGAATGTTGGCGCGTCGGATTTCCGGGATGGCGGAGGCTCCCATCCATTCATGGAAATGCCCGATGATCGCACGCTTTCCGGTTTGCGCCTTGGTGATGGCGCGGAAGCATTGCTCCACGACATACCCGAAAGCACAGACCTGATTGATCAGGTCATCCTCGTCGGGGATGGCAATGTTGTGGTGTTCCCACATGAGGTATTTGATCCAGCCCAACTGGGGAGTGACGGAACGGGGATTCAACAGCAGAACGCGGGGGCGACCGGTGATCAGCCAATGCCCGTAATGCGCCTCAATACCCTGTTCGTTCAGGGATTGAATGACCTCAAGGAAAATCCCCGTGGGCTGGACTTCCTCAAATTCGGTTTGTGAGGTTTGGGGATTGTACGGGCCAATGAGGCAGTACCGGGAGCCCCATTGTTCCACAATGCTGGGCACCTTGGAGCGAATGACGGTGTAGATGCCGCCCAATTGCTGGCACACTTCCCAGGCCACCTCAAAAAGAAGGGGCTTGGTCGAGGATGCGGATTCGTGAGAACTTTCGGTGCTGCTGCTCTGTTTTGTCATTGTGAACCCCGTTCTTGATTCGCCTCCATACTTCTACACTCCGGATTTGCGTCAGGCAAGCGACAATTCGGTTTAAACCCAAAGAAAAACATGAAAATTGTTTGACGGGTGGTGGGGCGAAGTGGTTCATTGTGTCACAAGAGTACATCATTGTGGGGCAGTTGTGCAGTCAAAGGAAAAAACTGAAATTCCGGCAGGGTCTGGGTCAGGGGTTTTTATGGGTTCCTATACCCATTCCCTGGATCCCAAGAAACGTCTGACGATTCCTTCCGAATGGAGAGATCATTCGGGTGCTCCGGGAAGCCTCTATGTCCTGCCCGGGCTCGAAGACATGCGATATCTGATGGTATTTCCGGCCCGTGAAATGGTGCAGCGATTGCAGAGCATTCGCAGCCTTTCGATTGCGGACACCAAGGGGCGGCAGTTCGCCCGATTGCTGGGATCGCAATCCCAGCTGGCCCCGTGGGATTCGGCCGGCCGCATTCGCGTCAATGACGGTTTATTGGAGCACGCCCAGTTGTTGGATCAGGTGGTTCTAATCGGGGCGATTGACCATTTTGAGTTGTGGAGTCCGGTGTTGTGGAAACAGGCGGGACTGAAAGCGGCTGCGGATCTGGGTGAAGCCGCCCGCTATGTGGGTTTCTAAACCTGGTCAACCGGGAGGATTATCAATGCGAGGTTCTACAGCCATATTAATGAAATTGAACGGGTCTCTCACGGCGTGGCGGGATGCGTTGCCGTGGCGGCGGGTTTCCCCGAGGCGGGCTGACACGGTGGGCAATATGCTTGATTTTCGCCGAGTGGCTGGCGCGGGGCCGCGGATCATGAGCACGGTGGTGTGTCATCACACGATCCGCACCCCGGAGACCTTTCATGCATCAGGCCGTACTGCTCACTGAAGTGATGACCTGGCTTCGCCCCCGGCCGGGCGGGGTTTTTGTGGATGGAACTCTGGGCGGGGGTGGCCACACCGGGGCGATCGCCGAGGCGGTCGGCCCTGCAGGGCGAGTGCTGGCGATGGATCAGGATGCGGGTGCACTCGACCGGGCCCGCCGGAATCTGGGTGAACGGGTGTCCCGGTGCACGCTGGTGCAAGGCAGTTTTGCCCGGATGGACGAGGTGGCTCCGGCCCATGGGTTCACGAGGGTGGACGGAGTGCTGTTGGACATCGGAATTTCGTCGGATCAACTCGATGATCCGGAACGCGGATTCAGTTTCATGCGGGAAGGCCCGCTGGATATGAGAATGGATTTGAGCCGACCGGTGACGGCTGCGGATTTGTTGAATACGGTGGACGAGTCGGGACTGGTTGACCTCTTCAGGCGATATGGCGAGGAGCCAAGGGCCCGGGCGATTGCGGGGCGGGTCGTGCGGCAAAGGATGACCGAGCCTTTCCGGTCTACCCGGCAGTTCGCGGATCTGGTGGAGTCGGTGTATGGCGGAAGGCGGGGACGAATTCATCCGGCCACGCTGGTGTTTCAGGCGCTCCGGATCGTCGTCAACGGTGAGCTTGAAGCGCTGGAACGGGGTCTGGAGGCCGGCCTCAAAATTCTGGCGCCGGGTGGAAGGATGGCGGTGATTTCCTTCCACAGTCTGGAAGACCGTCTGGTGAAACGTTTTTTTGTGGAACATCAGGGGCGAATGGAGTCCCTGCCGGAGGGCGGAGCGAGCTGGGTCGGAACGCTTCCGGAAATGAGAATTTTGACCCGGAAGCCGGTTATGGCAGCCGATGAGGAATGCAGGGAAAATCCGCGTGCGCGGTCGGCGAAATTGCGCGTGGCGGAACGAAAGGACTAGATGATGATCAAGAAAAACAGAAAAAAAACGCAGACTAAATTTCCCGTTCCCATTCCTCTGGTGGCTTTGGTGCTTGTGTTGGCGGGGTTGTCCCTGGTCTATGTTTGCCTGCAATCCCGGACGGAAACTCTGGGGCGTGAAATCAAACTGCTTGAGGTCGCCCGGGATCGCCTGCGCGACCAGCTTGTCAGGGACCAGTGTGAATGGGCAAGATTGCAGTCGCCCTCCAATCTGGAGCAGGCCTTGAAATTGCACGGACTGGTCATGACCTGGCCCAACCGGGATCAGATTGTCCGCATTCGTTATGATGGATCGCTCGACACCCTGCGTGGCCTTGAAAGTCGTCAGGCTTCACGCGTGGCGAGGGCCGACAGGATTGTGATGAATGTCAACTGAGACTCGGGGATCAACCAGATTTGTCATCATTGTGGCTCTGTTGGGCCTGGCGATGGTGGGGCTGGTGATTCGTCTGGTGGTGTTGCATCTCGGGAGTCCCGAACAGGATCGGGCCACCTCCGCCAAAACACGAACTTTCAAGCAGACCCTTTCTGTGCCCCGGGGTCGCATTCTGGATGGGAGCTCCGCCGCTGGTATTCTGGCGCTTAATGTCGGGGTGAAGGATATCTGGGTAGATCCATCCGTTCTGCGGGCGAGCAATCTCGTTTCCCGCACCGTGACGCGCTTGAGTTCCCTGTTAGAGTTCAATACGGCCGAGGTGACGGAGCGACTGTGCAGGACGAACAGCCGGTTCGCCTATATTGCCCGGCTGGTTCCCGACGAGAAGGCTGATCAGGTGGCGATTCTCAAGTTGCCGGGGGTTCATATGGATGACGCCTCCACCCGGTCTTATCCCCAGAGCTCTTTGCTGTGTCAGGTGCTGGGATTTGTGAATAGCGACGGGGTCGGGTCATGGGGCTTGGAGCAACTCATGGAGAAGTATCTCAAGGGAAGCCCGGG
>CAZOZF010000006.1:0-43765 GCA_964584205.1 uncultured Verrucomicrobiota bacterium | reverse complement strand
TCGGGTCATGGGGCTTGGAGCAACTCATGGAGAAGTATCTCAAGGGAAGCCCGGGACTGATTGAAAGCCGGTTGGATGGGCATCGCCGGGAGATGATGGATCGCAGGATTCGCGAAGTTCCAGCCAAGGATGGCGCTGATGTGGTGCTGACGATCGATCAGAATCTTCAGTATATTGTAGAGAAAGCTCTGGATTCGGCCATGGAACGGAATCGCGCTCGAGCTGCTTTTGTCATCATGCAGCGGATCCGCACCGGCGAAATTCTGGCCATGGCCAGCCGGCCTGCGTTCGATCCCAACCGGTATCGTGAGGCCCGGGATCCGCAGAAGATCAATCGGGCTATCAGCCACACGTATGAACCGGGCTCCACCTTCAAGGTGTCGGTCATTGCCGGCGCCCTGGATGCAGGGGTTGTGAAGCCGGAAACGATGTTCGATACTGAAAACGGACGCTGGCTTTATCAGGCGAAGATCCTTCGGGATTATCATGCCTATTCCCGCCTGAATGTTGCGGATATCCTGAAGAAGTCCAGCAACATTGGTGCCGCCAAAATTGCGATCATGCTGGGTAATGAACGGATGGATCGGTATCTGCGCGCCTTTAATGTCGGGTGCAAACTCGGGATTGACCTTCCGGGGGAGGAGGGCGGCATTTATCCTTCGGTTACCAAGTGGGCTCCCATCAGTTCGAGCCGGATTGCGATCGGGCAGGGAGTCTCGGTTACCGGGCTCCAGATGCTAAGCATTCTCTGCACGATCGCCAATGACGGGGTGGTGATGAAGCCCTACCTCATCAAGCAGGTCGTCGCCGCCGATGGGACGGTGTTATTGCGGAGGCAGCCTGAGGCGTTGCGCCGGGCGATTCGATCCGATACGGCCGTGCTGATGAGCTCTCTCCTGGCTCGTGTGTGTGAAGAGGGGGGGACGGGAACGAAGGCGGGCGTGGAAGGTTTCCGGGTGGCTGGAAAAACAGGAACCGCACAAAAGGTAATCGGCGGGCATTATTCCGAGACGGATTACATGGCTTCATTTGTCGGGTATTTGCCTGCGGAAAATCCGGAAATCGGAATGATTGTAGTCTTTGATGAGCCCCAACCCCTCCATACCGGCGGGGCGGTTTCAGCGCCCGTATTCGGGGAAATCGCGGAGCAGGCGGTGCGTTATCTGGGAATCCTTCCGGCAGAAGGATCAGCCCCGGTGCATCGTGCGGCCCCAGCGACCACCAATGAGACCTTCTAATGAAACTATCCGAACTGCTTAATCAAGTCAGTCACCTCGGGGTTCGGGGAACAGTGGATCGTCCTGTTTCCGGGATTGCCTATGATTCCCGGAAAAGTCAGGCCGACGGACTTTTTGTCGCCATTCCCGGCTCAAAACATGATGGGTTTGAGTATGTCGAGGACGCCGTCAAGCGCGGGGCGGGAGTGATTGTCTCGCCGCATACGCGTTCTCCGGGTCGTGATGTGACCCATGTTCAGGTTGAGGATGCGCGACTGGCCCTGGCGGATCTGGCCCGGGTTTTTTATGGGAATCCGAGCCGTGCCTTGAAGGTAATCGGCATCACCGGAACCAATGGTAAAACCACGACTGCGTTTATGCTCCGGGACAGTCTTGAGGCGGCCGGCCTGACACCGGGGCTGATGGGTACAGTGCACTATGAAATCGGCGCCCGTATCCTTCCGGCGACCCGGACCACGCCGGAATCCTTGGACGTCCAGGCCTATTTCGACCAGATGCGACATGCCGGCTGTCGTAGCGCGGTCATGGAAGTGTCGTCGCATGCGCTGGATCAGAATCGGGTGAGGGGTATTGATTTTGATGTCGCCGTATTCACCAATCTCACCCGGGATCACCTGGATTATCATCAAACTATGGATCGCTATTATGAGGCCAAGCGCTGTCTTTTCATCAGCTTGGGGCGGAGGGATAAGCCGGGGGTTGCCGTGATCAACCGGGATGATCCGTGGGGGCGCCGGTTGGCGGAAGAGGCCGATATTTCAGCAAAAGTTTTGACCTTTGGGTTTGATGAGGGCGCAGCGGTGAGGGCCTGTGACCTGATGCTGGGTCGGGATGGCAGCGACTTCACGGTGCAAAGTCCCTGGGGTGAAAGTCGTGTGCATACGCCTTTGCTGGGACGTTTCAATCTCCAGAACGCACTGGCGGCGTATGCCGCTGCCCGGGCAATGGGGCTGGAGGAGACTCCGGTGCTGCAGGGATTGGCCCGGCGAACCGCCGTCCCGGGTCGTTTGGAGGAGGTGTATACATCACGAGACTGGCGTGTCTTTGTGGATTACGCGCATACCGATGACGCCCTCGCCAATGTTCTTGAAACGCTGAGAAGCTTCACGCGGAATCGTCTGATCGTGGTTTTCGGATGCGGAGGAAACCGGGATCAGGCCAAACGGGCACTGATGGGCGCAGTGGCGGCACGGTTGGCGGATCTTGCGATCCTGACCTCGGACAATCCCCGCGATGAGGATCCCGCCGCCATCCTGGCCCAGGTTGTCTCCGGATTCGGGGACCGTTCGAATTACGAGGTGGTGGAAGATCGTTCCAAAGCGATTGAAATGGCCCTGGCCATGGCCGGTGACGGGGATATTATTCTGATTGCCGGGAAAGGGCATGAAATCACCCAGGAAGTCCGAGGCGCCTATCTCGTTTTTGATGACCGGCAGACGGTGAAAGCTCTTTTGAAAAAGAGGGAAGGCTGATGATACCCCTGGGCTTTGACGCCGATGAATTGGCGC
Organism: uncultured Verrucomicrobiota bacterium; assembly: GCA_964584205.1. Classification (GTDB taxonomy): domain Bacteria; phylum Verrucomicrobiota; class Kiritimatiellia; order CAIKKV01; family CAITUY01; genus JAABPW01. Next base: position 41,019 of record CAZOZF010000006.1, on the reverse strand, counting down.
GATGGAGTGGCGGGCAATGGATGTCCCGACCGTCATGCCCCCTGTCCGCCATTGTTCATGACACTCGACAGGTGGTGCCCGGTGCCTTGTTTGTGGCGATTCTTGGAACGCGTTTTGACGGACATGCGTTTATCGGCGAAGCGGTTAAAAAAGGAGCCTGTGCCGCCCTGGTGTCCCGAAGTCGACGTGATGAATTCGCCTCTCTGAAGATTCCCTTGCTTGCAGTGGAGGATCCGGCTCGGGCATTGCGCGATATCGCCACCGGCTACCGACTCAAGCTGGGGCTTCCGGTGATCGGGGTTACGGGAAGCACCGGTAAGACGACGGTTAAGGAAATGATTGCCAGTTTGCTTCAGTCGGCCATGCCCACCGCCCGGACAAAGGGAAATTGGAACAACGAAATCGGTCTTCCCCTGAGCATTCTCGCGATTCCCTCGGAGTCACGCGCAGCGGTACTGGAATTGGGAATCAGCCATCCCGGAGAGATGGCGCCCCTGTGTGCCATCGCCCGGCCGGATTGGGGGGTGATTACCAATGTCGGGCCCGTGCATCTGGAATTCTTTGAATCTGTTGAGGCGATTGCCCGTGAGAAGGGGGAATTGTTCAGGAGTTTGCCCGCCGGTGGAACGGCCGTGTTAAGCCTCGACGAACCCTGCTTCGGGTTGCTTCGCGGTCTGGCGCGCTGTCGTGTGGTGACCCTCTCGCTTAATCCGGAATCGGACGCTGACTATGTGCTGGTGAGGGCCACCCGACAGGGAGGGGAGTGTGTGGTGGCGGATCGGATTGACGGCGGAATCCATACGTTCCGACTTCCGCTTCCCGGTGTCCACAATCGTCACAATGCCCTGCAGGCGGTGGCGGTCGCACGAGGGTTTGGCGTATCGTGGGACGGCATTGCGGCGGCATTTGAAGGCCTTGTGGCGCCGCCGATGCGGTGGGAATGCCGGGAGTGTGGCGGATTCACGATCATCAATGACGCGTATAATGCGAATCCCGTCAGCATGCAGGCCGCGCTTGACACTTTCAGGGACTGGGAAGGGTCCGGCCAGAAATGGCTGGCGCTGGGTGACATGTTGGAACTGGGTCCGGGCGAAATCGAGGCGCATCGGGACATTGGCCGTGCTCTTGCCGAGGGCCCGTGGGCGGGGTTGGTCACGGTGGGTGTGCTGGGCGCTCGAATGGCGGAAGGGGCGCTGGCCGCCGGAATGCCTGCTGCGCGTATTCATACCTGTGTAACAGTTTCGGAAGCTTCAGAATACCTGAAGGAAAGAATGGTCAAGGGGGATGCCCTGTTGATAAAAGCATCCCGTGGAAAGCGCCTGGAGGACATTATCCCCGGGTTGTCACTGGGGACCGGGAAGGATTGAGGGAATGTTTTATTATCTGAGTTATCTCAGTAACTGGATGTCCGAGTTGCGGGTTTTTAAATACATCACCGTACGCGCCTTTGCTGGTGCCGCGACGGCCTTTTTGATCTGCGTGATTCTGGGGCCGTGGGTGATTCGGCAACTCCAGCGTCTCAAGGTTCAGCAGTATGTCCGCAAGGAGGAATCAGCACCCCTTCATGACTTGCACAAGAAGAAGCAGGGGACGCCGACGATGGGCGGAATCCTGATTATCGGATCCGTTACGGGGTCCACCTTGTTGTGGGCGGTGCCGACCAATATTTTTGTGTGGCTGACCTTGCTGACCTTCCTGTTCATGGGAGCGGTCGGGTTCATTGATGATTTTGCCAAGTTGAAGGGAAAAAGCTCGAAAGGCCTGAGCGCCCGGGGCAAATCAGGACTCCAGCTTCTTTGGGCAGTATTGATGGGCGCGGCGCTGCTGGTGATTCCCGCGACCCGTGAGCATGCCCGTGAGTTGATGGTGCCTTTCCTCAAGGGGCCGCTGGTGACCGACATGGGGTGGGTTCTGGCCGTGGTCTTTGTCGTTTTGATTATCGTTGGTGCGAGCAATGCCGTGAACCTGACCGACGGGCTTGACGGGTTGGCGATCGGATGCACGAGTTCGGTAGCCGTGGCCTATCTGGTAATGGCCTATGTGGCCGGTCATCGTGCCTTTGCGGACTATCTGTTTCTTCCTCACATTCCGGGAAGCGGGGAACTGGCGGTGTTCTGCGGGTGTCTACTCGGGGGCAGTCTCGGGTTTCTATGGTACAACTGCCATCCCGCCCAGGTGTTCATGGGCGATACCGGCAGTTTGGCGCTGGGCGGGGCCATTGCCATGGTGGCGATCCTGATCAAGCAGGAGCTTCTTCTCGTGATTGTGGGCGGGGTATTTGTCATGGAGGCGATGAGTGTCATTCTTCAGGTGGCCTCATTCAAGTTGCGCGGGAAACGTATTTTTGCCTGTGCGCCCATTCACCACCATTTTGAATTTCGCAAGTGGAGCGAAACCCAGGTTACCATCCGATTCTGGATCCTCTCCATTCTTTTCGCGATCATCGGGGTGGCGACACTGAAGATCCGGTAGGGAAACACGAACGTTGAACAATCAACATTCAACATTGAACATTGAAATGCGAAAGGCTCGACGTTGAATGTTGAACGTTCACTGTTCGATGTTCGCTCTGCGTTGGTTCTTGGCCTTGGCTCCAGCGGGGAGGCAGCGGCGAGATTGCTGCTTCGGCAGAGGATTTCGGTGACGCTTTTGGATTCCGGTTCTGGCGAAACGCTGGAAGCTAAGGCGCGTGCCTTGAGGGAGGCGGGTTGTACGGTCATTATCGGATCCCGTGATGTGCCGGAAGGCGAATTCGGATTGGCCGTGGTGAGTCCCGGAATCCCGGTGGAGGATGCGTGGATCGTGACCCTGAAGGGGCGGGGGATCCCCGTGATTTCAGAGCTTGAGCTCGGGTGGCGGTTTTGTCGCAGTCGTATTCTTGCGGTCACCGGATCCAACGGAAAAAGCACACTGGTGAAACTGTGCCGTGAGGCGCTTGAGCAGGATGGCTTCACGGCGGTCGCTGGCGGGAATTACGGAATCCCCCTTTCGGCACTGGTGTGCGCGGAACCGGCGCCAGACTGGATCGTGGTGGAAGTCAGTTCCTTTCAGCTCGAGACGGTGGATCAATTTGCGCCCGATGCCGGAATCCTGTTGAACCTCAATCCCAACCATCTCGACCGGCATGGCTCCATGGATGTTTATTCAAAAATGAAGGCCCGGCTGTTTGCGAGGATGACGGACGGGCAGATTGCTGTGATTCCAGAAACGGCGCCCGGGATCATCCGGGAGGCGATCCCCGGGGAAGCGCGTCTGGCTTCTTTCGGGCTGTCTGAAACAGCAGCCTTCCGCTATGCGCAGGGATGGATAACGGGGCCCGGACTCGATCACCCTGTGTCCGTTGAGGGAACCCTTTTTGACAACGAAGTCATGGGCATGACGGCGGCAGCCTGTGTGGCGGCGCTGGTCGGATCCGGGCTTTCCCCCGCAGGGGTGACGGCGGCGGCACGCCTTTTTGAGCGGCTTCCTCATCGTATGCAAACGGTCGTGACGGTTCGCGATGTGACATTCGTGAATGACTCCAAGGCGACCAATTTGGCGGCGATGTCAGCCGGCCTGGGAATGGCGTGCGGACCCGTGCGTCTCATCGCGGGGGGGTTGCTCAAGGAAAGCGACTTGGATTCAGTGAAAAATAATCTGGTCAAGCGGGTGCGTGGTGTCTACATTATCGGGAAATATTCGCAGGTCATGGCTTCTGCCTGGCAGGAAACCGTTCCTTGCGTGATATGCGCGGATTTGAAAGAGGCCGTTCAGCGGGCGTGGAAAGATGCCAAAGCGGGTGAGTGGGTTCTTCTTTCACCGGGCTGTGCGAGTTTCGACCAGTTTAAAAGTTTCGAGGATAGAGGCGAACAGTTTATCAATATTGTAAGAGACATTGAAAAAGGAGAAATGATTGTGAAAAAGGCGCGGATGATGGGGTCGATGGTGGTGGTGGCGGGTGGTTTAATGTTGAGCGCGGGGTGCGGGACAACCAAGGTTGATTCCTCCGCAGTCGAACCGGTGGTGATGCCGCCAATGACGGAAACGGTTGCTCCGGTAACCAAGGTTGAGGAAGTGAAGCAGCCGGTTGCCGAAGTCCAGGCCAAAACCTATGTGGTCAAGTCTGGTGACAGCATCGGGCTCATTGCCAAGCGGTTCAAGGTTCCGTCAAAGGATATCATGAGCCTGAACAAGATCACCAACGCGAACAAGATCCGTATTGGTCAGAAACTGACGCTCCCGGGTTATGTCGACCTGAATGCCCCGGCTCCTGCCAGGACGGCCAAGGCTAAGAAGGTTGTCAAGGTGGCTCTCAGTGGTGACGTCTATGTGGTGAAGTCCGGCGATACGCTGGGACACATCGCGGTGGCTCACAAAACCACGGTTCGCGCGATCAAGCAGGCGAACAGCCTGACGAGCGACAAGGTGCATATCGGTCAGAAGCTCGCGCTTCCCAAGGGTGCGGCAAAGGTTGAGAAGGCCCCGGCGGTGGAAGGTGCGGCTCCTGTGGAAGGCGAGGCTCCGGCGGTGGACGGTACGGTTCCTGGTCCGGTGGAGGTCGTTGCGCCTGCTCCCAAGTCGAACGAAGTGCTGCATGTTGTCGAGCCTAATCAGGATTTGAGCTCCATTGCCATGATGTACGGAGTTCGCGCCGAGGAAGTGATCCAGTTGAACAGCCTGTCGTCTCCCGATGTAAAGGTCGGACAGACGTTGAAAATTCCGCCGCCTGCTGAGTGATGCGGAAAACGCCCACCATATTAGTGGGCATCGTTCTTTTGTTGCTGGCGCTGGGCATCGTTATGTTGGCCAGCGCCAGTTCTGTTAAAGGGAACGCTGTCTACAAGGACGCGAACTACTTCCTGATCCGGCAGCTGGTCTGGTTGGCGGCGGCTCTTGTGGCGGGCGGCATTACAGCGTCCATTGATTATCACCACTGGCCCCGCTGGTGGATTCCCATTTCGGTCTTTGCGGGATTGTTTTTAGTGCTTGTCCTGATTCCCCATGTGGGCGTCAAGATCAACGGGAGCTACCGCTGGCTCAGGATCGGAAGCTTCAGCGCCCAGCCTTCCGAGTTTTCAAAGTTTGCCATGGTGATCATGATGAGCACCTGGATGGCCAAAAGTGGAGCCAGAAGCGGAACCTTCCGGGAGGGAATTCTCAAGCCGGGGTTGTTGCTGGGGCCGTTGTTAGGGCTGGTTTTTCTGGAGCCGGATTATGGAACCACCATTCTGCTTGCCGTGGTGGGATGTTCCATCATGTTTTCCGGGGGGAGTCCCCGCCGGTATCTGGCCTTGGGCATAGTGGTCGGACTTATTGGATTTGCGTTTGCCGTCATGCATGATCCGGTTCGGGCGGGGCGAATTCTGGCGTTTATTGAGCCGGATAAATATCCGGCAGCGGCGTATCATCTTCAGCAGTCTGAGCAGGCGTTTACGCTGGGCGGAGTCTGGGGCGTTGGCCTGGGGGAGAGTCTCCAGAAACATTTCTACCTTCCTGAAGCGCACACGGATTTTATTCTGGCCATCATTGGCGAAGAATTGGGATTGGCTGCCACCGTTCTCGTGGTTCTTCTTTTTGCGGGATTTTTGGCGTGCGGAACGGTGATCAGTTTTCAGGCACCCGATCCTATTGGACGGTTGATGGGGCTCGGGTTTACCCTGATGACATCGATCCAGGCCGCGATCAACGTGGGGGTGGTGACCGGGTGTCTTCCCACCAAGGGGTTGGCTCTGCCCTTTATCAGTTACGGGGGTTCAAGCCTCATTGTCTCGATGATGGGGGTGGGTGTCCTATTGAACATCGCCCGCCAGGGCGTGGTGACCGAGGAGCGCGCCGTCAATCTGGCGGTTCGGGACAAGGGCCGCTGGCTGTAGTTTTGCAGCGGACTAGAGTCCGCTCAGCGAAATATCCCTGATCAAGGGTTGAGGGCCGGCCAGGAATTGGCTGGCTTTTTTTCGGGCTTCCAGCCAATTGGCGGCGCCTTGGACAGCGGCAAAGAGCGTGTGGCCGAAGACGAAGTTGCGGGCGAAGTAGGGGGTAAAAACCTTCAGCTTGATAAGGGCCTTCTCCGGACTGAAGTCGTCCTCAAGATAATGACAGAACCGGTTCCAGACTTCGGTCAGGTCAACCGTCAATTCCGGATTGTGCCATTGGGCGAAAACCCAGGGTCGCGCGGCCGCCATCCTGCCGATCATCAGGCCGCCGGTTGAAGCGAACAAGCCCTCCCGTTCACGGGCATAGTTGAGGCCGGTGATATCGCCATTGGCAATGATGGGGAGTTTTGTTTCCGCCGCTAATTCCGCGTGTAACGCATGGCGGGCGGGAATCCGGGTTAAGGACTCTTCGGCAAACCGCGGGTGCAGGGTAATGGCATCGACGCCTTCGTCCTCCAGAAGCCGGAACCTTTCCCGCAGGACATCGCGCCAGTCCGGGGTGGGGCGGCCCAGTCGGATCTTTGCCAGAAGGGGTCCGGCATGGTGGGTGCGGATGACCCGGATGATGCCGCGCAGGCGGACGGGGTCATCAAACAGATTTGAGCCGCCACCCTGTTGTTGGACGGTGGCGGCGGGGCAGGCCAGATTGATGTCGATCCCGGCGCCGGCTACCGGGGCTAGGCGGTCGAGTGCCTGCGTCAGTTCCCGGGTATCCACAACCAGGAGCTGGTAAATCACCCGGCTATCGGTGGGGCGGCGCTTCAGCCAGGGAGAGTTCAGCACATTCTCATGGACGACCATTTTGGCCGAGAGCATTTCAGTGAAGATCCCGCCCATGCCGCCGAAGTCAGAGAGAAGCCTTCGAAAAGCGCTATGGGTAATTCCCGCCATGGGGGCGCAGAAGAGGGGCGGTGAAAATGAAACACCCCTCAGCACGAGGGGCGTTCGGCAGAATTTCGAGTCCATAAAAATGCCGCAGGAATTACTTGTCAGCGGCTTCCTTAACCGGCGCTTGATCCGGCGATTTCTCGGCTGGCGCGGGGGGAGACTTCGTTCCGGGACTGTTGAAGACGATGCCGTAACGCTTGACGATGGTTGCCGCATCGGGGTCGTCCTTCGACAGACTGACGAGGTCGGTCATCATCTGCTTCAGCTTTATCTCGGCCTGGGCGGCCTGCTCGAGTTGGAGATCCTGCTGGGCGCTGATCCGAAGGCCGTTGGAATGCTGGCTGATCACAATCACCAGATTCCAGAACAACAGCATGATACTGCCCAGGGCGATCAGGGTGACGGGAAGAAAGGCGCTGAAAGTTTTTTCAGAAGTGGGATTCATCATGGCTTAGATCTCCTCCGGGGTCTTTTGAGCGGCAGTTTTTTTCGAGGGCGATTGAGGCGAAGCCGGGATAGTGTAACCGTACTGGGAGAGCAGTTTGCGCATTTTTTCGTTCTTGGCGGCGACCGCGGCCATATCCTGGAGAATATTGCCGGTGATCTGCTGGGCTTGTTGTCCCAGGACGCCGTTATTCAGCTTCTGTTGGCGTCCCTGAATGTCCTCCTGGATGGCGATATTGCTTTTCGCGGTGATAATGATCGCGGCGCTCAGCCCCACGCATAGCGCCCCCAGAATCACAGTTGTTGTATACTGCCACAGTTTCATGTTTTCCTCCGGTTGTGTTGAAACGTTTCTTAAATATAGCGGGATCAGGTGAGTGGTTCAATCATTTTGCGTTTTGATCCGGGAATGATAAGGTCACGCATCGTGAATTTGATTGTGTTGCATTCTGATGATTTTATTGGCGAAGGAGTGGTCCGGCTTACGGGGCGGCGGGCCGACCATGTTCTCACGGTGCATCGCGCGGCACCGGGTGAAGCCCTGCGCGTTGGATTGCTGAACGGAAAAATCGGAACCGGAGTGGTTCGGAACCCCGAAGGGACGGGTCTCGCCATGAGCGTGACCCTGTCGGTTGATCCCCCGCCTCCGGTGCCCGTGACGCTTCTTCTGGCCCTGCCCCGCCCGAAAGTCTTCCGGAGGGTCCTCCAGTGCGCCACCTCGATGGGGGTCAAGCGGATTGCCCTGTTCGGGGCCTTCCGGGTTGAAAAGAGCTACTGGAAGAGTCCTTGGCTTGATCCGGATGAACTTCGCAATCAGATGGTTTTGGGGCTGGAGCAGGCGTGTGACACCGTGCTTCCGGAAGTGACCCTGCATCCGTATTTCAAACCCTTTGTGGAGGATGTGATTCCCCTGCTGACGAAAGGGACGCGGAAACTGGTGGCCCATCCGGGGCGGAGTGGGTTTTGTCCGGCGGCCATTCCCGTCCCGGTTTCCCTGGCCATAGGACCGGAGGGCGGGTTTACGGACTACGAAATTGAGCGGCTGAGTGGTGCCGGGTTTGAGCCGGTAACGCTGGGGCAGCGCATCCTGCGAACCGAACAGGCTGTTCCGGCGCTCCTGGGGCGTTTGCTCGCGGTCTGAAAAAGCTTGCGCCAGACGGGTTTACGCTTATTATTCCGCCCATGAAAACACAAAAAGTCCTGTTCGTTGCCGGGGTATTTTTGAGTGTCCTATCCGGGGTTGCCGTGGCTGCCACTTCGACGGGGGTAGACGTGGGCGCTCGTTACCATACGAAGCATTCGGAATTTGTCAGTTTGCCTTATGCGGACGGCGACTGGACGTATACTGCGGGCTACGAGATCAACGAGGAGAATTCCATGCTCCAGATTGTTTGCGGATTCACCCCTGAATTCAAGGATAACAAGGATCTGGACTACGGAATCACCCCGGAACTGAATCTTCTGGTGAAGGACGGAATATATCAGGGCGGGCTGGGCATCCTTTCCACCTACACCCATAACAGCGGGGGGAAGAGCGATTGGATGGATATGTACTGGCAGTGGATTCTGGGGTTGAATGTCCCGCTGGGTGACCGGCTGAACATCCGGGTCAACGCCTACTATGTCTTTGAGAACTGGGGCACCCTGGGCAAGTTCAAGTTTGACGACATCGAGTTCGGTGGCAGTATCGGCTTTAAATTCTAAGGCAGGAGAGGAACGGATGTCGGGGGAGGATCGTTGAGTCGTTATGTCCAAACCGGACTCCAAGGTTGAGGGTGCGCTTCGTGAGCTCGCGGCCGTTCTTGTTTCTCTGGGGAAGGACGAGCTTCACGAGGTTCTCTGTACCCTGCTGACCCCTCCGGAACGGGAGAAGATCGCGCTCCGGTGGAAGCTGGTCTGCATGCTGGAGGAAGGAATTACCCAGCGGGTCATTGCTTCCGAACTGGGTGTCAGCCTGTGCAAGATCACCCGGGGTTCCCATGAATTGAAATATGGCCCCCTGGCCTTCCGAAAGGCTATCCGGAAAGCCGTGCAGCAGAAACAGGCCGGAACGTAAACAGGGTTTTGAAAGGGTGAAGGATTATGTTTAAGGCGGTTTCGCGCAAGGTGGATTTCCCGGGGCAGGAGACGGAAGTCCTTGAATTCTGGAAAACGGAACGGATTTTCGAACGGTCGATGGAGCAGCGGAAGGACGCGCCCGAGTATGTCTTTTACGACGGGCCTCCCTTCGCCACCGGATTACCCCACTATGGACATCTGCTGGCCGGCACGATCAAGGATATTGTTCCCCGTTACCAGACCATGCGCGGCCACTATGTCAACCGCCGGTTCGGCTGGGATTGCCATGGATTGCCGGTGGAATACGAGGTCGAACAGGATCTCAAGATCAGCGGCAAGCGCGACATTGAAAAGATGGGCGTGGATGTTTTCAATGAGCGGTGCCGTAGCATTGTGCTCCGCTACACGAAGGAATGGCGCGAGGTGGTCACCCGCATGGGACGGTGGGTCGATTTTGATCACGATTACAAGACCATGGATCCCGCCTACATGGAATCCATCTGGTGGGTGTTTAATTCCCTCTGGGAGAAGGGGCTGATCTATGAAGGGCACCGGATTGTTCCGTATTGCCCGCGCTGCACGACCCCGCTTTCGAATTTCGAGACGAACCAGGGCTACGCCGATGTCCAGGATCCCGCCATCACCATCCGGTTCAAGGTTGAGGGCGCGGACCGGACCTATGTGTTGGCCTGGACCACAACCCCCTGGACCCTGCCGTCCAACATGGCGCTGGCCGTGGGCAAGGATATTGCCTATCTCAAGATCAAGGATGGCGACGACTTTTACTACCTCGCCAAGGATCGTGTGGCCGCTTACTACAAGAAGGGCGCGAACTACGAGATCATTGAAGAATTAACGGGCGACAAACTGGTGGGTGTGACTTACGAGCCGCTCTTCCCGTATTATGCCGGGCTCAAGGCCAAGGGCGCATTCCGCGTCATTGCCGCTGATTTTGTCTCAACCGGGGACGGTGCAGGCGTGGTTCACATTGCCCCGGGATTTGGCGAAGACGATAGCCGTGTCGGTCAGGTTGAGAAACTCCCCGCCCCTTGCCCGGTGGATGAGGAAGGGCGGTTTACCGAGGACATCCCGGATTACGTGGGACGCGCCGTCAAGGAGGCCGATGCCGATATCATCAAGCGTCTCAAGCAGGAGGGAAAACTGATTCACCAGGCGGTGATCAATCACAGCTACCCGCATTGCTGGCGGTGCGATACTCCCTTGATTTACCGTGCCATTTCGGCGTGGTATGTGCGGGTCGAACAGATTCGTGACCGGATTATCAAGGCCAATAGTCAGACCCGATGGGTTCCGGAACATCTCCGTGACGGCCGGTTCGGCAAGTGGCTGGAGCAGGCGCGCGACTGGAACATTTCGCGCAACCGTTATTGGGGTGCCCCGCTTCCCGTCTGGCGCAGTGATGACGGCAAGGAAGTTCTCTGCATCGGCTCAGTCGCGGAGTTGGAGAAATTGTCGGGCCGGAAAGTCAGCGACCTGCACAAGCATTTTGTCGATAAGATCGAAATTCCGTCCCGGGAGGGGCGGGGTATGCTCAAGCGCATTCCGGAGGTGCTCGACTGCTGGTTCGAGAGCGGCGCCATGCCCTATGCACAGGCGCACTATCCGTTTGAAAACAAGGCCCAGTTCGAGGCTCATTTCCCTGCTGATTTTATTGCCGAGGGGCTGGATCAGACCCGTGGCTGGTTCTACACCCTGACTATTCTGGCGACCGCGTTGTTCGATCGTCCGGCTTTCAGGAATGTGGTTGTCAACGGCCTGGTTCTGGCCGAGGACGGGCGCAAGATGAGCAAGCGGCTGAAGAATTATCCGGATCCAAACACCTTGATCAACCAGTACGGGGCTGATGCCTTGAGGTTGTACCTGGTCAACTCGCCCGTGGTGCGTGCCGAGGATTTGCGCTTCTCTGAGGCGGGAGTCCAGGAACTGTTGCGAAACCTCCTGATCCCTCTCTGGAATGCCTACGGCTTCTTCGTGACCTATGCGAATGTCGATGGCTGGGAACCGTCCGTTAGAATCCAGAATCCAGAATCCAGAATCCAGAATTCGGATTGTGAATCCCGAACCCTGAACCCTGAACCCTCGATCCGGTGCGAAAACCTGCTGGATCGCTGGATTCGGAGTTCCTTGGAAACGCTTTCGGCCAATGTGACGCAAGCGATGGACAACTATGACCTCCAGAATTCCGTGAGGCCGTTCGTGCGGTTCATTGAGGACCTGACGAACTGGTACATCCGGCGCAGCCGCCGGCGGTTCTGGAAGTCGCAGGATGATGGCGACAAGGCGCAGGCCTATGAGACGCTCTATGTTGTGCTGTTGCAGCTCTCCAAGATTGCCGCGCCATTCATTCCCTTTGCCAGCGAGGTCATATACCGGAATTTAAAAACGGCCGGCATGCCGGATTCGGTACACCTGTGTGATTTCCCCGCGGGAGACAGCATCCGTCGCGATGCAACGCTGGAGCGGCAGATGGCTGCGGTGATGACCGTGGTGGCGTTGGGACGGACCCTGCGATCCGCGCACGATCTCAAGGTGCGCCAGCCGTTGAAAACACTGCATGTGGCCTGCCGGAATGCGGAACTGCTGGCCAGCATCGGGGACTTGAAGGACATCATCCTCGAGGAATTAAACGTCAAGGATGCCCAATTCAGGCCGCATGAATCCGATTTTGCGACGCTGAAGGTGAAAGCTAACTTTGCCCGGCTCGGCCCCAAGCTGGGGCCGCTTGTGAAAAAAGCAGCCGGGGCCATTGCCGCGCTCACGAGCGAGCAGGTCGAACTCCTGGCGGGCGGGGAATCGGTTTCCCTCACCGTCGAAGGCCAGTCCCTGGTGCTGACGGTGGACGACGTGATCATCGAGCATTTGCCGCGTGAGGGCAGTGTCGTGGCCGCGGAGGGCGGTATTGTGGTGGCGTTGGATACAGCGTTGACCCCGGATCTGGTCGAGGAAGGTCTCGCCCGGGAGTTTGTGAGCAAACTCCAGAATATGCGCAAGACGGCGGATTTGGAAGTGACCCAGCGGATCCATGTCCGGTTTACCGGCGACGATGCAGTGAGGGCGGCTGTGGCGAAATACCGGGAGTATATCACCACCGAGACCCTGAGCCTGTCCTGTGAGGCCGTCTCCGGAAAACCGGAAGGGGCCACGGACTGGGATCTCAACGGGCATGGTTGTTCGATTCTATTTCGTTTGGATTGATAAGAAATAAGCATGCAGGCGGTTATATTATCAATTGGTGACGAATTGATCATGGGGCAGACTGTCGACACCAACTCAGCCTGGCTGAGTGCACGGTTGGCCGATCTTGGCATCATGACGATCTATCATAAGACGGTGCCGGATGACACGGCTTCGGTGATCCTGGCGCTGAAGGAAGCCTGCGCCCTGTCCGAGGTGGTGATGGTGACGGGCGGATTGGGGCCGACTGCGGATGATCTGACCCGTCATGCCCTGGCTGCTTTTTTGAAGCGTCCCCTGGATCTTCATCCGCCATCGCTGGAACGGATCCGTGCGTTTTTCAAGTCACTCGGCAAGGAGATGCCGGGGATCAACCGGATCCAGGCCATGGTGCCCAGGGGTGTTGAGGTGTTGGATAACGACTGGGGGACAGCCCCGGGCCTGAAGGTGAAGGTTGGAAAGGCGCTGGTTTTTGTTTTCCCCGGGGTTCCGCGTGAGATGATGAAGATGGCGGAGCGGGATGTGTTCCCGTTGTTTCAAAATAATGGCGAATCAGCGGTGTTTACCGAGGCGCTTCACACCTTCGGGGCAGGGGAGTCCACGGTGGCCGAGCACCTGGGTGATCTGATGCGCCGCGACCGGAATCCCCTGGTTGGCACCACGGTTTCGCAAGGGGTGGTCACGATCCGGATCCGCAGTGAGGCACCCACCCGGATGCTGGCCCAGAAGCAATTGGCGGTCACCGTGAAGGCGGTCGAAGCCCGCCTGGGATCCCTGATATTTGGACGGGGCGGGGAAACCCTGGGGGGCTGTGTGGGAAAGCTTGCAGGTAAAATGGGGACGAGGGTGGCCACGGCGGAAAGTTGCACCGGTGGCCTAGTGGCTCAAATGCTGACCGACGAGGCGGGGTCGAGCCTGTATTTTGTCGGCGGGTGGGTTGTTTATTCCAACGCGATGAAAACCCGTGAATTAGGAGTGCCCTCTTCCTTGATCGACCGGGAAGGCGCCGTTAGTCAAGCGGTGGCTTGTGCCATGGCGGAAGGAGCCTTGAGGCAGGAAGCGGCGGATTGGTCGATATCAACCACCGGCATTGCCGGCCCCGACGGAGGCTCTTCAGGGAAGCCTGTTGGCACGGTCTGGATCGCCATCGGGCATCGAAGTATATCGGGAATCAGCACCCAGGCTGAGTGTTTCCAATTTCCAGGATCCCGAACCATGATTCGTGATCGTGCCGCCAAAACCGCTTTGAATCAACTCCGATTGGAACTGTTGAAGTAGGGGTTATCCGTGTGGTTTTCATGAAAGAAAGCTACCACGAAAAGACGCCTTAAAAAACGGTTTTGTTTTGAACAAAAGATGCTAAAATCCCCCCCTTCTTCACTCCAATTGAAGAGAAAAATGGTCGTTTTATCAGGATTGAGAAAATGGGTGCTGCGCAGGCAAAACTTCTTGTAACGAGTTGGAGTACAGTTCGTTATGAATTATTGAATACAAAGGTTTCAGGCCTAAAGTTGACCATTAAGGGGTCTGTGGTCGAACCCTTGATTCGCCAGGTTAAGCGCGAACTTGATGAGAAGGGAATCAAGTTTCATCCGTCTTTTTACCTGACTGACAGCTGGGGATGTCCCGATGAGGTCGCTGCCGTTGGGATTCCATTTTATCTGGCTGATCGGCGGTTGTCCCGGATCGAGGAAGAGCAGACCGGGGAGATTGAGGATGCCCGGACGACCCTGATGTACCTTCGGCATGAGGTGGGGCACGCCCTGAATTACGCCTATCGGCTGTGGGAGTGGGAGGGGTGGTCGGATGTCTTTGGGAAATTTTCAAAGCCGTACCGTGATGTATTCCTGCCTGATCCCTCAAGTCGTGATTTTGTGCGGCATCTGGTTCACAGCCAATATGGGCGGAGTTATGCCCAGAAGCATCCGGACGAGGATTTTGCAGAGACCTTTGCGATCTGGTTGACGCCCCGATCAGGGTGGCGCCGGAAATACCGGTTCTGGCCTGCCCTGCGAAAACTCTCCTATGTGGCAAAACTGATGCGCGGGGTTAAGAACAGGCCGACTCCCTCCGCCGCGTCAGGCTCCCTGATTAATCCGGTGGAAGAGATGACGATGCTTCTTGCGGAACATTATGGTCAGCGCGCGGAACGATACCGTGCGGCGGCTCAGGGGTATGTGGATGACAAATTGAGTCAGGTGTTTCCCAAGATGCGGGCCACGGGGCAGATTCCAGCCGGCCAGTTTATCCGGCAGCACCAGCACAAACTTGCCGCGAGCATTGGCATGTGGTCGGGGCTTGATGCCGAGGAAGTGACGACGATTCTTGAAAAACTGGACGATCGCGCCCGGTTTCTGAACTTGAAGATGCCGCGCCGGAAAGGTGGCGAGAAACTGGTCGAGATCACCTCCCTGGCCACTTCACTGGCCAAGGATTTTGCCTACACGGGCCGGTTTACCGGTTAGGGGGATCATACATAGGATTCAGGGTTCGGGGTTCAGGAAGAATTTGATAAATCCGAAATTCTTAACCCTTTTCTCTTGATCTGCTGAACCCTGAACCCTGAACCCTGAACCCTCTCCTTATTACATCATTGGAACCCCGACATCGAAGGACGGGCCTTCCATGGCGATTTTCACAATCTGTTGAAGCAGGTGAGGATAGTCAATTCCCGCTTTTTCGGCGGAGCGGGCCAGCGCCACGCTTTCATCCAGCGAGGGATTGCAATTCACTTCGAGAACCCGGGGTTGTCCGACTTCATCGAGACGGATGTCCACCCGGCCATACCCCCAGCCGCCCACGGCCCGGAAGGCGCGCAGGGCGATGGAGCTGATTTCCCGCGCCAGAAACGGTTCGACATGCGCCGGGCAACTCACCGAGGTGCGCTGGTATTCCACGCTGTCCTCCATCCATTTTGCGGCGTAGGACATGATGGGGGGGATATCCTTGGGAAGTTTTGTGTAATCCACCTCGGCCAGGGGCAGGACCGTGAGCTTTCGTCCGCCGAGGATCCCCACATTGAACTCGCGTCCGGGCAGGAAGTGCTGGGCCAGGGCGGGTTGGTGGTAGTGGTTGAGGATTTCCCGGACCTTTTCGCGGAGTTTCGTTTTGGTGGAAACCACCGAGTCCCTGGATAAGCCGATCCCCGCGTGTTCACGACTGGGTTGTACAATTACCGGGAAATTCCATTTACAGCGGTCCACATCGCCGATCCGTTCCAGGAGTTCCGTGTTGGGCGCCATGGGCACCCCGCCGCCCTGAAGGAGGCTGGCCGACATATATTTATAGCGACTGAGACCCAGTGCCAGGGCGGGGGAGCCCGTCATCGGAAAGCCCATCATCTGAACGAGGGCGGCCACCCGCATCTCGTAGAGTGCCCCGTGAACCACGTCGTCATACTGGTTAAAGACCACGTCAGGCCTGAGGCGGCGTAGTTTTCTCTGGAAAGCGAGCAGATCGTTGGCGAGCGGGACAATGGTGACCTTGTAGCCGACTTTGCGCATGACATGTGCCATGCGCCGGATCATTTTACGAAGGTCATCGGTGCTGCCGGTATCTTCCGGAACTTCAGGCGATGCGGAGGCTCCTGCGTTATAGACCAGTGCCACATGGTATCGTGTTGTCTGCTTCATACGTGCTCCCGCTTACTGCCCCGTGGGGCTTATTCATCCATCCCGTTTACCGGGCGAAGGTTGTCAGGCAGAATCGCCCGGCTTCCTGACGGGCCCAATGGTCGGCCTTATGGATCCTCTCGAGATTGGGTTTGGCCAGGCTGGTGTGGCGGTTCATGACCGCTTCCACCGTGTGCCAGATACTGGAAAAGGTGATGTTTCCAGTCAGGAATTCCTCGACGGCGATTTCATTGGCCGCATTCAGTACGCAGGGCATGGTGCCGCCGGTGATAGCCGCCCGACGGGCAAGCCCGAGGCAGGGAAACCGCAACGGATCCGGAGTTGAAAAGTGAAGTGTGCCCAACGTGGCGAGGTCAAGTTTGGGAAGGCCGCCATCCCTTCGCTCAGGCCAGGTCAACGCATGCTGTATGGCGAAACGCATGTCCGGCGGGCTGAGCTGTGCCAGCACGCTGCCGTCCACAAATTCGACCAGGGAATGAACAATGCTCTCGGGATGGATGACCACATCAATGCGGTCATAGGGAATCCCGAACAGCCAGTGGGCCTCCATGATCTCAAGTCCCTTGTTCATCAGGGTGGCGGAGTCGACGGTCACTTTTCGACCCATGTTCCAGCGGGGATGCTTAAGGGCCTGGGCGGCGGTGACGGTGTCGAAGTCAAGGTCGTGCCGGTTGGCGAAGGGCCCGCCCGAGGCGGTGAGGATCAGCCGCCGGATGGACGAAGGAGGCTTTCCCTCGAGACATTGGAAGATGGCGCTGTGTTCACTGTCCACCGGAAGAAGCCGGGCCTTGTGACGTTTGGCGCAATCCATGACCATCTGCCCGGCGGCCACCAGGACCTCCTTGGTGGCGATGGCGACATCCGTGCCCTGCCGGAGTGCGGCAAGTACCGGTTTCAGGCCGGCCATGCCGACCAGCGCGCAGAGAACGATGTCCGCGTCCTTCCGTGCCGCCAGGGTCTCGACCCCTTCCGGGCCGGCGTGGAGCGTGGTGCCACGAGCCAGGATGCCCCGGGCGGCGTCCGCCGCAAGGGGATCCCCGACAGCCAGTTGCCTGACCTTGAATTCAGCGGCCTGCGCCAGGAGCCGCGCGGTGTTCGTCCGGGAAGCCATGCCGATCACCTTCAGCTGGGACGGAAGTGCGGCGACCACGCGCAGTGCGTTTTCGCCGATCGAACCGGTGCTGCCCAGGATGATGATTTTCTTTTTCATGGGATCAGGTGACGTGCGCAAACCATCGCAAATAGAAATACAAGGCCGGTGCCGCAAAAAGAAGACTGTCCAGAACGTCCAGGATTCCCCCCATGCCCGGGAAAAGTCGTCCCGAATCCTTCAGTCCGGCCGAGCGCTTAAGCAGGGATTCCACGAGGTCGCCGACGACCCCGATGGCGGCCAGGAAAGCACCCAGGAACAGGGCATGCCCCCAGGTCAGGGTGAGGCGCCCGAATTCGGCTACCGGAAGGCTTGGGTCGGGACTGCGCCAGAGCCAGTACAGAATCATGCTAACCGCGATGCCCGCCAGAAACCCACCGGCCAGCCCTTCCCAGGTTTTCCCGGGAGAAATGCGTGGAAACATTTTGTGGCGGCCCACCATGCTGCCCACAAAATACGCACCCATGTCGGAAGCCTTGACCACCAGCACCAGATACACGATCAACGCCGTTGCGGTGGGGCTGAACGGGGCGTTCCAGGCGGTCGGGGTCCACCGGAAGCAGAGGTTCAGTATGAACATCAGCAGCAGGGGAACATAGACCAGTCCGAGCATGGTGCAGGCGATGGTGGGGAGAGGTTGCGGATTTAATTTCTGAGGGAACTGGCGGACGAAAATAATGAAGATCACGAGGGTGATGACGAGGGCGGGAAGTTCCCGCCAGGACTCCTGAACCGTGTCGCCCGCCAGGACGGTGATGTTCAGGCTCACATAGGAGGCTGCCAGAAGGGCGATGCCGGATGCGATTCCGATATTCCGAAATGCGGGAATGCCGACATTGCGCTGGATTCCATAGAATTCAACGAGGGCGAGCGCAGCCATCCCGGTCAGAACCAGTACGCCGATAATCGAGGGAAGCGTGAAGAGAAGCAGTGCGGCGCCTCCCATCAGGATGATCGCACTAAAGATGCGTCGCAGTAATTTCATAAGGGTTGTCTGCTATCCGACCAATCCGAACCGCCGGTGTCGACGGCCGTATTCCTCAACGGCCTTGACAAGTTGCTCTTCGCGGAAGTCCGGCCACAAGGTGTCGGTAATGTATAACTCGGCGTAGGACACCTGCCACAGGAGAAAATTACTGATACGCATCTCCCCGCTGGTCCGGATCAACAGATCCGGGTCAGGAATGTCGGGCGCGTAAAGATTTGCCGAAATGGCGGCTTCGTCAAGGGTCTCGGGATCCAGCGTTCCAGCCTTGGCTTTCCGGGCGAGTTCCTGCGCGGCGTGGGCGATTTCGGTTCGCCCCCCGTAGCTGAGTGCCAGAACCAGGGTGGCATCCTTGTAATGTTCGGTTGTCTGCATCACATGGTTCAATTCACGGCGCACGGATTTAGGGAGATCGCTGAGTCGACCGATGGCCCGCAACCTGATTTTGTTTTCGTGAAATTCGCGTTCCTCGTTGCGCAGGAATTTTTTCAAGAGGGCCATCAGGGCTTCGATTTCAGGTTTCGGACGATTCCAGTTTTCCACGCTGAAGGCATAGACCGTCAGGAATTTGATGCCCATCTTCTTGCAGGCTTTGATGGCGACCCGGACCGATTCCGCGCCCTTCTCATGCCCCTTGGCGCGGGGCAGGTTGCGCTGCTGCGCCCAGCGCCCGTTGCCATCCATGATGATGGCCACATGCGCCGGGATTTTCGGGGCCGGTGCAGCGCTGACGGGTTGGAGGAGAGCGGTTGACATGGAGGTTAGACGGCGATCCGGAAAGTACTTTCCCGCTGGGGACTGACCGAAAGGACGCCCAGGGGGACGCCGGTGATGTCACACAGGGCCTTGACATAGTCCTTTGCCTTGACGGGAAGATCCTCGTAGCACTTGATCTGGCTCGTGGGGCTCATCCAGCCGGGAAACTCCTTGTACACCGGCTTGCAGCGTTCGAGGATCGAAATGCTGGCGGGAACGGTTTCATACCGTTTCCCGTCGCATTCGTAAGCGACGCAGACCTTGATGGTTTCCATTTCATCGAGCACATCCAGCTTGGTAATGGCCCAGTGATCCACGCCATTGACCATGGCCGAGTAGCGGCCCACGACGGCATCGAACCAGCCGCAACGGCGGGGACGTCCCGTGGTGGCGCCGAATTCCCGGCCGCGCTTGCGGAGTCCTTCGCCGGTGGCGTCGAGCAATTCCGTGGGGAAGGGCCCTTCCCCGACCCGCGTGGTGTAGGCCTTGATCACACCCAGCACCCGTTCGACGGAACGCGGCGGCAGGCCGGTGCCGACACAGGCTCCGCCGCTGGTGGGATTGGATGAGGTGACGAAGGGGTAGGTCCCGAAATCAATGTCCAGCATGGTGCCCTGGGCGCCCTCGAACAGGACCTGCTTCTTTGCCTGATAGGCATCGTTCAGCAGTTTAACGGTGTCGGTGATGTAGGGTGCCAGGAACAGGGCCGCCTCGTGAATTTCGGCGTAGACCTTGGCGGCCTCGAGGGGAGGGGCTCCCAGGGTGGCAAGCAACTCGTTCTTCTGGGCCAGCCGTCCGGCGAGAAGGGTTTGAAGAGCCGGGTCAAGCAGGTCGCCCATGCGCAAGCCGGTCCGGTTGGCCTTGTCGGCGTAAGTCGGGCCGATCCCGCGCTGGGTGGTGCCGATCTTGGAGCCGACGGCAAGTTTGTTCTCGCTGGCCGCGTCAACGGCCTTGTGGTAGGGTGCCACGACATGAGCGCGGTCGCTGACGTGGAGGCGGCCCGCCGTCATGATGCCGCGCGCGTTCAGTTCCTTGATCTCCTTCACCAGTCCGACCGGGTCAATTACGAGCCCATTGCCAATGACACAGGTTTTGTCCGGATACAGGATTCCTGAGGGGACAAGATGGAGGACATAACGTTCGGCGCCGATCTCAATGGTATGGCCTGCATTGCTTCCTCCCTGGTAGCGAACCACGATATCCGCGTTCTGGCTCAGAAAGTCCACAACCTTGCCTTTTCCCTCATCGCCCCACTGGGCCCCTATCAATAATGTATTCGGCATTCTTAATTATCCTTTCAAGTCGCTCCTGAAAATGAACCTCTATCAGAAAACTGAAGCACCATCAAGCAGGGAAGGTTGGCGGGGCAAAGTTGCCGCGGGGCAGCTGGGCTTTAGCAGTTGACAGCAGGGGCGGCCTTCCTGTTAAATCCACACGTTTTAAACCCCTTGGAGGATTACCTATTTTGGATTTGGAAATTTTGCGCCACAGCACGGCGCATGTCATGGCGGCCGCTATATGCCGGCTCTACGAGAAGGTCCAGTTGGACATCGGTCCGGCGACGGACGCGGGGTTCTACTACGATTTCGATCTGTCTCATCGCTTTACTCCTGAGGATTTTCCCCTGATTGAACGCGAGATGGCGAAAATTGTAGGCGAAAACCTTTCCTTTGAATGTCTTGAAATGAGCCGGGAGGAAGCCCGGATCCTGCTGGAAGGCAAGGGGCAGCGTTACAAGCTGGAGCGTCTGGCGGATATTCCCGAGGGGCAGAAAATCACGTTCTATCGCTGTGGCGATTTCCTGGATCTCTGCCGCGGTCCCCATGTGGCTCGCACGGGCGACCTCAAAGCCTTTAAGCTGTCATCGGTGGCCGGTTCCTACTTCCGCGGCATCGAAACGAATCCCATGCTCCAGCGCCTGTATGGAATCGTAGCGGCGTCGCAGCAGGAGCTGGATGAGCAGGTGCTGCGAATGGAAGAGGCCCTGAAGCGCGACCATCGCAAACTGGGCAAGGAGCTGGATCTGTTCAGCGTGCAGGAAGATGTCGGGCCGGGCCTGATCCACTGGCACCCGAAGGGCGCGAGGATCCGTTCCATTATTGAGGAATACTGGCGAGCGGAGCATTTCAAGGCCGGGTATGAGTTGTTGTATACCCCCCACATCGGCCGGGCAGGCTTGTGGGAAACCTCCGGGCATCTCGGATTTTATGCCGAGAACATGTATGCCCCGATGGTGATTGACGAGGTGTCCTACTACGCCAAACCGATGAATTGCCCGTTCCATATCCAGATTTATAAGAACAATAAGCACTCCTACCGCGATCTTCCGCTGCGCTGGGCAGAGCTGGGCACGGTGTACCGTTACGAAAAAACCGGTGTTCTGCACGGTCTGCTCCGGGTGCGCGGCTTCACGCAGGACGATGCGCATATCTTCTGCACACCGGAACAGATTGTCGACGAGGTGAAACGCACGGTTGAATTCGCACTGCGCCTCTGGCGCTCGTTCGGGTTTACTGAAATCACCGCCTATCTGGCCACCCAGCCCGCCAAGGCGGTGGGTGAGCCGGAACGATGGGAACAGGCCACAAATTCCTTGCGTCAGGCCCTCGAGGCCGAAAAGATTCCCTTCGTGGTGGATGAGGGCGGCGGCGCCTTCTATGGGCCGAAGATCGACTTGAAGGTCAAGGATGCCATCGGGCGCGAGTGGCAGATGAGTACCATTCAGTTTGATTTCAATCTGCCGGAGCGCTTCGAGCTGGCCTACACCGGGGGTGACGGGAAGGAGCACCGTCCCTATATGGTGCACCGCGCGTTGCTGGGTAGCCTGGAACGGTTTTTCGGCGTTCTGGTTGAGCACTATGCCGGGGCGTTTCCGCTCTGGCTGGCGCCGGAACAGATCCGGGTGCTGCCGATCAATGATAAGGTTATGCCGGCGGCGGAGTCGCTGGTCGCCGCGCTTCAGGCGGCGGACTTCCGGGTTCGCATGGATCGCAGTGCCGACAAGCTCGGGGCGAAGATCCGGGATGCGCAGATGGCGAAGATCCCCTACATGCTGGTTCTGGGCGCCCGCGAGGCGGAAGCCGGGCTGGTGTCGGTTCGGAGCAGGACGGCCGGAGATTTGGGAACGATGACGTTGGAAGCGTTGATAAGCAAACTCCGCGCGGAAGTCGCGGATAAGATTGTGACTGTGAACTCAGGGGCCTCAGAAAGCCCCGCAACAAGGAGGTAGGAAATTCGCCCGCAGACTATCAGAGTAAATCACCGTATCCGGTGCCCGCAGGTTCGGTTGCTTGACGACAGTGGAACCATGCTGGGTGTCATGACCGTCAGCGAAGCCATGGCGATTGCCGTTCGAGCCGGGCTTGACCTGGTGGAAGTGTCGCCCAATGCGGAGCCGCCCGTATGCCGGGTCATGGACTTTGGCAAATTCAAATACGAGCAGGCGCGTAAGGAGCGCGAGGCCCGCAAGCATCAGCATGCGGCCGAAATGAAGGAAATTAAGTTCCACGCCAATGTGGCCGACCACGATTTCGAGACGAAGATGAACCACATCCGTGGATTCATTGAGAAGGGAATGAAAGTCAAATGTTCCCTCTATTTCCGGGGACGCGAGAACGCGCACCGTGAACTCGGGTTTGAGGTCATGAAACGGGTGGTGGTGGGCATCGAGGAGATCGCCGCGCCGGATATGCCTCCGAAACTGCTTGGTAACAGCATCATTATGGTGTTGGGACCCCGTGCCGGGAAGCCTCCGACGCGTGAGCCGGCGGTACACCGACCGGCGGGATTTCAGACTCCCCTTCCGATTCCGGCCCCGATTCGGTCCAATTGATTTTGAAAAAAGCTTTACGGGGCCGGGGCTCTCCTGTAGAGTCCCGCCCTTGTTTTCCCGGAGGACGAGGCGTTCTGTTCCTGAATGGTTTTGTCTGAGCCGGAATGAGGAGTATCATGCCGAAGAAAAAAACGAAAAAGATGGTTAGCAAGAGGGTGAAGAAGACAGCCACGGGGAAGCTTATGTTCAGGCGTCCGGGCAGCGGTCATCTTCTGAGCAGCAAAACACGAAAACAGAAGCGCAACATGCGCGGCGGAAAAATAATTCATGCTTCCGACCACAAGCGCATTGCGGAAATGCTTTGAACGTACTGAAAGGACGAGACTATGCCCAGAGCAACTAATGCGCCGGCGTCGCGTAAGCGCCGGAAATTAACACTGAAGGCGGCCCGCGGTTTCCGGGGTTCGCGCAGTAAACTGTTCCGTCAGGCGACTGAGGCTGTCGACCGCGCGATGCGGTTGGCCTACATTCATCGCAAGGATAACAAGGGTGACTATCGCCGTTTGTGGACGGTGCGTGTTTCCGCAGGATGTCGGGAGCAGGGGATTGCCTACAGCCGTTTCATTCAGGGTTTGAAGAAAGCCGGCATCGAGCTGAATCGCAAGATGCTGTCTGAGATCGCCTATAACGATCCCGCCGGTTTCGTGCAGATCGTGGACTTGGCGAAAAAGGCCATTGCCTGAAACGCCCGAAAGCCCGAATGATGAAAGGCCGTCCGAAAGGGCGGCTTTTTTGTTTAGAGAGGGGGGGGCTGGTGTTTCGATAATCGGTTCGGTTCTTCCGGCATGGGCTCGGTGGCCACTGGGGATCCCGCTACCGGTGTCGGCCCTTCAAACCCGCGGCAGGGGGCAGTCCAGGGCGTCGGCGGCGGCACGCAGGGCTTCGGCTTCATCGGGCGTGACGAGGCCGTCCCGGCTGACGGTCGCTGCAAAAGCGGCCACAAGTTTCGACTTCACCGGCGGGGTGGTTTCGGCCAGGCGATCAAGGGCGGTGTCCATGGCTTTTAGGGAAGCCTGTTCCGCCGGAATCAGGTGGATATCCGCTTCGTCCAGTTCGCGTCGGCCGGCGGCAAAAGACTGTGCCGCCTCGGAGGGGGTGTCGGTGCCGAACCAGGCCAAAGCGGACAAGACGGTGCCGACTTCCTGTCGTATCGGCTTCAGAGACGTATGCCGGGGGCGTGGGCGGGTACCCACCTTGAAGTGGGGATCGAGATTGCGCAGGATCATGCGCAGGATCATGTACTCGAACAAGGAAACCTCGGAATCGGCGGAGATCAGGCCCATGACGGCTTCCCGGAAGGCGGGATAGAGTTCCGGGTTGAGTTCCTTTAGGGTCGTGGTTGCCAGATTGGCCAGTACTGGACGTGCTTCCCGTGAGAGGGTGTCCAGAAGCGGGGCGAGTGTTTCGGTTTCCAGGTGAAGTTCCGGGGAAGCGCGTCCAGCCAGATCAGCGAGTTGCTTCCGGCGCATGTCCGGCTTGGAGTCGAGTAGCAGGCCGAAGATGACGGCTTGTGCTTTATGTGGAGCCCGCGCGGCATCCTGAAGGAGTGTCGGCAAGGTGTTCACAAGATTCGCGGCATAAGGCAATGCGGCGGCGGGTAGGGTTCCGGTCGATGACACAAGCGGAGCGAGAGAGGATGTCGCAGAGTTTGATTCAGTCAACCGAGACGAGCCGGGGAGGCCGACTCCCGTGAATTGAGGATCCAGGCGCCGGATTCGTTCATCCAGGGGCGGATGCGTTGCCAGCAGTCCCAGGAACGACGCGCCCAGGCCATTGGCGAAGAACAGATGGCTTGCGGATTCCGCCGCCGGAGTTTGGAGCCGTGAGCCGGTCATGAGCCCGCCGATTTTCTTCAAGGCATCTGCCAGGCCGCCGGGATTCCGGGTGAACTGGACGGCACTGGCATCCGCCAGGAATTCGCGCTGGCGGGAAACGGCACTCTTGATCAGGCGGGCAAAGAAGACTCCGATATATCCGATGATCATCATGGCCAGTCCGAGAAGGAGGACGACGATCAGCGGATTGCCTTTTTTGTTCCGGGAACTGCCCCCTGAACTGGAGCGGGCGATGATGCGAAACATCCAATATCCGGTCAGGGCAATCACCAGGATGCCGTTGAGAACCCCGATCAGGCGGATATTCAGGCGCATATCGCCGTTCAGGATGTGGCTGAATTCGTGGCCGATCACTCCCTGAAGTTCATCACGGGTCAAGGTTTCCATTGCGCCGCGGGTGACTCCGATGACGGCATCCTTTGTGGAAAAGCCTGCGGCAAAGGCGTTGATGCCCGACTCCTGGTCCAGGACAAACACGCGGGGAATCGGGGTGCCTGAGGCGATGGCCATTTCCTCAACCACATTCAGGAGCCGCTTTTCCTGGAATTGGGTGGTGTTCGGGGCGATGGGGCGCCCGTTCAACATCCGTGCCACCGATTCTCCGCCCGCAGACAGGGAGACAATCTTGTACAGGCTTCCGGAGAGAATGAGGAATCCGGTGGCCAGGCCAACGATCCCCAGAAGTGCCGGATCCCAGAGCAGAGCCCAGTCAAGGCCCTCTGGTTGTGCGGCGGCCTGGTAATGGAAAAGAAATGCGGTGACGGCGTACAGGGCCAGAATAATCAGGACGACAGCCAAACCATAATAAAAGATCAGCCATTTCGTCTGCCGTCGTGCGGCTTCCTGATATTCAAAGAAGTTCATATGACCGTGCCTCTGTCTGACGGGGGGATATATATCGTGTGCGGGACGACCAGGTCAAATGGAACCGGTGAAAAGGCTTGGAATAATGCAGGCACGGGATAATAATCCCGCGCTATGGAACATATGGATGATGTGGTCAGGAATCTCGGGGAACAGCCCATTGCCCGCCTCATGGCGGAGCGGGGGCTCAAGGCGCAAGCGCTGGTGGCGGCCTCAACGGAGCAAATTACCCACAAGATGGTGTCGCGTGCCTGCAAGGGGCGGCGGTTGACTCCGCATGTCAAAATCAAGGTGATGAACGCCTTGAACAAGGTCACGGGCATGACCTATGGGGTGAAGGATTTGTTCACTTACTAGTGCCGTGTCGCTCAACGGCTATTACAGGAAATTCATATGCTTACAGCCTTGATCATCATCTTTATTCTGGCCTATGCCGCGATTGCGTTTGAGCATCCGCTCAAAGTTAATAAAACCGCCTCGGCGCTCATCGGAGCGGGTTGTCTTTGGACGCTTTATGCCCTGATGAGTGGTGATCATCAGGCGGTAAAGAATAATTTAAATGAATCCGTGGCGGCCACAGCCCAGATTGTTTTCTTTTTGATGGGCGCCATGACGATTGTCGAGGTGATCGATGCCCATAACGGGTTTCATGTCATCACATCCCGAATCAAGACAACACAACTTTCATCGTTACTGTGGCTGGTGGGAGGGATTAGTTTTTCCCTGAGCTCCATACTGGATAACCTGACGACCACCATCGTCATGATCTCCCTTATGAAACGGCTGCTCGACCGGCATGATGACCGCCTCTTTTTTGCCGGTATCATTGTCATTGCCGCCAATGCCGGAGGCGCCTGGACCCCGATCGGTGATGTCACCACCACGATGCTGTGGATTGGAGGTCAAATTACCACGCTTGCGATCATGAAGGGGGTTTTCCTGCCTTCCCTGGCTTGCCTGGTTGTGCCGTTGACTTTCCTGACCTTTTCGCTCCGCGGGAAAAAGGTTGTGGCGCCCGAACGTGGCGATACCGGCAGTCAAATGAATACAACCCCCTTTGAGCAAACCTTTATTTTCATGCTGGGTCTTGGCATTCTGGTTGCAGTACCCCTGTTCAAGTCGGTTACCCATCTCCCTCCGTTTATGGGTATCCTTTTTGGCCTGGGAATCCTCTGGCTGGCGGGAGAGTTGCTTCATCGTCATAAGGAGGATGAATTCAAGGCACACCTCACGCTGGTGGCGGCGCTGAAGCGGATTGACATGAGTTGCATTATTTTCTTTATCGGCATTCTTCTGGCCGTTGCCTCCCTGGAGCACACGCATATTCTTGCCGCTCTGGCCCGGTGGCTTGACCAGACGGTTGGACGCCAGGACATCATCGTCGTGTTGATTGGTCTTGCCAGCGCGGTGGTTGACAATGTCCCGCTGGTTGCCGCCTCCATGGGAATGTACGATCTGACGGTCTATCCGCCTGACAGTTTCCTCTGGGAATTCCTGTCCTACTGTGCGGGAACCGGCGGTTCCATTCTGATTATCGGCTCAGCTGCCGGCGTGGCGGCCATGGGCCTGGAGAAGATTCACTTTTTCTGGTATGCCAAAAAAATAGGCGTCCTGGCGGCGCTCGGCTATTTCTCCGGGATTGCCGTGTATCTGGTGCAGAATTGGTTCCTTCACTAGGTCCGGCTCAATCCACATCGGGCTTATGCGCCAGGGCCAGGAACTTCTCCGGGTCCTTTCCGGTATCCCGGGTCATGAGACTGACAACAAAGAGCACGATGAACGAGGCGCTGACGCCGAAGAGGCCCGGGCCGCCCGCTACCGGCAACCCGAGGAACTTGTATTTAACCCCCTTGACGAACAACAGCACGATAAAGAGGGTGGAAACCGCCAAGCCTGTCAGGATGCTGGAAATCACGGCCTGCCGCGTGGTACGCTTCCACCACAAGGTGGCCAGCATCGCCGGAAAGATGGCGCTTGCGGCAATGCCGAAGGCCAGCATCACCAGCCAGGCAATGTTCTCGTTTTTCAGTAAAACAGCCAGCCCGACAGCAACGGCCGACATCACCAGCGTGGTGATTTTGGCAATCCCGAGTTCCTGCTTTTCGGTGGCATTGCGATTGATATAGACCTTGTAAAGGTCATGGCTGATGGAGGAGGCAACCGTGATCATCAATCCCGCGGCTGTGGACAAGATCGCCGCGACCGCACCGGCCGCGCCGATGGCCATCAGCCAGGGACCGCCAACCTTCTGGCTGATCTCAAGAACGGCCATGTTCTTGGCCAGGCCGACCCCGGAGGCACCCTGAGAGATCCAGTTTATCAGTTGCGGGTAAATGGCGGGGAAAAGCAGGAAGCCGAGAATAATGGCGCAGAGGTAGAAGATTCCCAAGGCCACAATGCAGAGGGTCACGCTCTTCTTGGCCGCGCGCGCACTGGGAACGGTGAAAAACATGATCAGGATATGGGGCAGTCCCGCCGTCCCGAACACCAGCGCGATGACGGTGCTGATCATGGCCAGCGTGCTATCGGTTTTGACGCCGATGGACATCGCGCTGTCGGCTGCCGGCATCAACTGGCGAACCGCCGTGATGGCCTGATCCGCCGAGAGCCCGGCGATCGCCGTGACGGCCTCCGGGTTTTTGCCCGCAAGGATGGGGGGCACCGTCTCATAGGCGGTTTTCAGGATGCCGGAGAACGAGCCGTCACCCACGATAAAATACGCCATCACGGTCAGCACCACCATGGCGATCCAGAGAAACACCGCCTGGATGACCTGATTATACAGGGTGGACTTCATGCCGCCGAAGATGATGTAGATGCTCATCAAGACTCCGAGACCGACGGTTACCCAGACAAAGTTCCAGCCCAGCAGCATTTCAAAAAGCAAGCCGGCGCCCAGCATCTGAGGCACGAGATAGAAGGTGGAGATGACAATGGTGCAGACCATCACCGCCAGCTTGACGCGGTCGTCCGGGAAGCGCCGGTGCAGGGCGCCCGCCACGGTGTAGGATCCGACATTCCGCAACGGGCCGGCGATGAGCAGAAGCACGGCCATGTAGCCGCCGAAGAACCCGATGGACAGCCAGATCGAATCGATGCCAAATACGCCGATATCGCCCGCACAACCGAGAAAACTGGCGGCGGAGAGATAACTGCCCACCATGGCGATTCCAACCTGAACCCAGGGGACTCCTTTTCCCGCCACATAGAAATCACTGGCGGATTTGGTGGATCGGCTCGTCCACCAGGTGATGACGATGCTCGCCACCACGAAGAAGAGAATGAAGCCGATGACGATCCCCTTGTCCAAGGTGCTGCCCTTGGCGGGACTCGGGAGCGCTGCGGCGAAAACGGGAGAGAAGATGAACGCAGGTAAAGAATTGAACATGGGGATCACCGAGCCTTTTTGAACCAGATTACAATCAACAACCACGATGCCGGGAAGATCATCAACGAGACCAGCAGGCCGAGCGGCATTCCCAGCACCGGCAGAACGGCAAAATGCTTACAGGCGGGCGTCTGGATCACGGCTGCACCCAGGTAAAAAAGAAAAAACACGGCGAAAAGCCCGAAATTAACAAGCACTTTCCGGCGCATGCCAGCGAGGGGTGGGGGGGCCGAGGTAACGTCCGGATCGCTCATGGGTGACTCCTGCTTTTGAATTAATAAGTGTGGGAACATATCATTACGGAGGGGTGACTTGTCAAGAGGGGTGTTCGGGTGTTATACCTCATTCAGAATTCAGGGAGTTGATCATGGGAGATCCGCATTACAGTTGGCGTCAGTTCGGGCTGGGGATCATTTCCCCCGCCATTCTCGTGCTCGTGCTCTTTGTTCTGGCAATCTTCGGGGTGGTTACCCCCATGGTTGAAACCTCGATCACCGACCGGAAAAAGGAAATGATCCGGGAACTCACGGTTGCCGCATGGGGGATTCTTTCGGAATGCGGGCGCCAGGAGCAGTCCGGCAAGCTCACTCGCGAACAAGCCCAACAGCTTGCCCTGACAGAAATCCAGCATCTTCGCTACGGGAGCGAAGGCAAGGATTACTTCTGGATTACCGATCTCCGCCCCATCATGGTCATGCATCCCTACCGGGCGGAACTCAATGGGACGGATGTTTCTGGATATCGCGATTCAGAGGGTGAGCCGGTGTTTGCCCGGTTTGTCCGCATTGCCCGGACACAAGGTGAAGGGTATGCCTCCTACCAATGGCAGTGGAAGGATGATCCAAAACGGATCGAGCCCAAGCTTTCATTTGTGAAGGTGTATGAACCCTGGGGATGGATTATTGGGACGGGAGTCTATTTGGATGATGTTCGGGCGGAAACCCGACGCTTAACCGGGCGTCTGGCCCGGCTTTCCCTGGCCATTGCGGCTGTATTGGCGGTACTTTTGTTTGTGATCGGTCGCCAGAGCTATGGGATCGAACGAAAGAGGCGGAAGGCGGAACAGGAACTTCGGGACTCCGAGGCCCGGTACCGGCTGTTGGTGGAGTCGGCGACGGAGGGGATCCTGTTGGTTGCCGATCAGCGTATCCTGTTCTGCAACAAACCAGCCCTGGTCATGTTGGGTGTCGATGAATCATTCTGCCGGGGGCGGCCTGTGCTGGAGTTTCTAGTTCGTGGATATCCGGGTTTCGTGGCGCTGACGGAATGGCTCGAAACCGGGTGTGGATCGGCCCGTTTTGACGCCCTGATGCTGGGGCAGAACAACAAGCCCGTGTCTGTGGCGCTGGCGGTCTCCCCGGTTTCCGTCGGCGGAAAGACCGGATTACTGGTCAGTATCCGCGAATATCCCCGGGTGACAGGGGGGGATGCTCCGTATCCTTTTGGGGCGCTGCTTGCCTTGATCGGGGCTTCAGGTATCGAAGAACTCCTGAAGCAGACGGGAGCCGGCTCTGAGCCCGGGGGGGGAGGGTCCCGTGTTGTATTTCATGATTTGCTGAAGCAGGATGGCAGCAGCCTGCCGCTTCTGATCCGGCAGGCTCAGGAGGCGGAGACCCCGGAAGTTCTGCAGCGGCTTTGTGCGCTCGCCACGGCTTCCGTTGGCATGCTTCTGACGGCCGGCGCCAGGGCGGGTCATATCACGGGCTTTCTCTCGGCACTCTGCGACGCCGTGGTGATCCGGTTGATCGCCATAGCCGAACGCGAGCTCGGCCCGGCTCCGGTACCGTATGCGTTTCTTGCGCTGGGGAGTACAGGGCGGAGCGAGCAAACCCTCGCCACCGATCAGGATAACGCCCTGATCTATGCGGATCCGCCCCCGGAAACCCGGGTCGCCTGCGAGGCTTATTTCCAGGCCCTGGCCACCCGTGTTTGCCAGGGACTCGCCGCCGCAGGCTATGCGTATTGCCGGGGCGATGTCATGGCGCGGAACCCCAAGTGGTGCCGATCCCTCAGCCAGTGGTGCCATTTATTTGACGAGTGGATCGAAAAGAGTACGACTGAGGCGCTTCAGGCCGTGAATATCGTTTTCGACTTCCGGCATGCGGCGGGGGATGAATCGCTTTCAGAGGAGTTGCGACGGCATGTTCTCTGCGATATCACATCGCATGAGACTTTTTTCTTTAATCTGGCGGGAAGCACCCTGGAGTTTAAGCCGCCAGTGGGATTGTTTGGCAAGATTATGGTTGAGTCCGGCGGAACCCATCCGGAGACCTTTGATATCAAGAGCGGCCTGATCCCGATTATTAACTTCGCGCGGGTTTACGCCCTGCGCCACGTCATACCGGCTGTCGGCACCCTGGATCGCATTGAACTTCTGACCCGGGCCGGCGTGCTGCAGCCTGCGAGCGCCGCAGAGTTGAGCCTGGCCTTCGAGATGTTGTCGCGGTGGCGTTTGCGGCATCAGGCCGTCAAGCTCGCTTCAGGGCAACACCCGGATAACCATGTCAATCCCGCCGAACTCACCGAGATCGAGCAGGCGGCGCTGCGCAAGATTTTCGAACAGATCACTGTTTTTCAGTCCCGAATGCGTCTTGATTTCACCCGGAGCCTTTAACGTGAAAGTCCTTTTGCTTGGCGATGTCCATGGAGCCCATGCGGATATGGCCGCAAGGCTCAGCCGCATTCAGGCCCTGCATGGGATCGGCGCCGTGATTCAGGCGGGGGATTTTGGCTTTTCCCCCGGCTTTTTCTCGGGTGGATTTTCCGGGGGGCGCCTTCCGGTTCCCGTGTACGCCATTGATGGGAATCATGACGATCACGCCTGGCTTCACCGGATGGAAAAGCTCGGTGAGCCGGCGCGCTGGAGGGAGCAATACAACCTTCATTTTCAGCCACGGGCTTCAGTCATCCGCCTGAACGGGATTGCAATCGGTTTTCTCGGAGGGGCGCTACATGTGGATCGGGCCCAGTATAAGCATTGGTTCCGCAATATCGCCAATTTCATCATGACTCATGAGCGTGCCCGTGCCACGCGACTGTTTAATCACGAACGTCCCGTGATGATCGTCACGCACTCGTGTCCCGCGAACCTGGGCGTGGGGATTCAGGGAAATCCGGCGTTTGCGGCCCAACGTGCCGTGCATGTCCACGGCGCAGGGTTCGATCCCGGCCCTGATCATGACTGCGGCGAGGTGGAATTGACACGGTTATGGAACCATCTCGAAGCCCGTCCCGCGTTTTGGGTGTTTGGCCATTTCCACGTTGGGCATGATCGCAGGGTGGGGGGTACCCGATTTCTCTGCACCGACACCCTGCAGTCAGCGGATTTACTGCTGTGGGATGCCGAAAGCGGCGTGATTTCCACCATCGCTAATCCGGGTCCTTGAAGTCCCTGCGGGATTACAGCAGGAATTGCAGGCCAGCCAGGATCTGATCGGCGCTGTCACCCCATCGGTATTCCACTCCGCCGCGCACGGTGTGACCCTTCAGGAAATAGTGCAGGCCGAGGGTATAGTCCTCGATCATGGCTCCGGTATCCGGATCCTGAAGCGAGTATTTCCCCGTCAGCATGGTTTTATTGAGCCAGATGCCGCTCTCGGCAAACATCGTATCGCCTTTGAAAATACTGTTGTCCCATGTATACCATGCTCCGTTAAGCATGACGCCCCAGTTGTCGATCTCATAGCCTGATTGCAGGTCCAGAACATACGCTTCCGAATCCATGATCCGGGATGAGGCAGGCGTGGAGGCGGTTGCCTTGGTGTCGAGTATCGAGGCCTTATCCTGTCGATCCATGCCTGCGCCCAGGGTGAGGTAGGTGAGCTTCTTGCCGATTCGGTTCTGATTGTAGAACCAACCGGTCTCAACTTCACCGATGACCCCGGCGGCCACATGCGCCGTGTAACGGAGGTCCGCGCCGGGATTCTTGGTGCTGCCTTGGGTGTCGTACCCGTCAAAAACGCCTGCGACGTAGGCGAACTTTTTATTGGGAAGGCTGCCATGGAGCTCTGCGCCGTAATCCCGCCAGACGAAGGTATTGGG
This sequence comes from uncultured Verrucomicrobiota bacterium, assembly GCA_964584205.1. Classification (GTDB taxonomy): domain Bacteria; phylum Verrucomicrobiota; class Kiritimatiellia; order CAIKKV01; family CAITUY01; genus JAABPW01. The sequence goes on along the minus strand of CAZOZF010000006.1, from coordinate 8,039 downwards.
CAGTTTGATGACCTCGGAGTTATAATCATTGCCCAAAAGCGAGGACGCGCCCGAGCGGCTTTCAAATGAAAATGGCAACAGAATAAGCCCGGCTTTAAACCAATGGTTGCTGCAGCCCGGAAGACGCAGGTCAATAAAGGCATCCTGGATATCCACTTCTGCGTCCGGAGCGCCGGCCTTGCCTGCATTGGGACTATCGGTTTCGACGAAGAATTGCACCCCGTCCATCATTTGGCCGGAAAGGATAATGCGGGCACGGCGGAGGAAAAAGTCGGTTGAGTCGGTCGCTCCGTCGGTATACGTCGCCTGCAACTGGCCCAGGACGCCGGCTTGCAGGTAACTGTCGGGGGAAATCTCAAGTTTCGGTCCCGCAAGTGCCGGGGTGATCCCGAGGATGAAAATCAGGGACAAGATGCTCATGACAAGTTTGTGCATAATAATTCCTTTCGGTTTGGGTCGTAATCATGTCCGAAGTGCCAATAGAGTTCAAGGGTGATGTGAAATTTCACAGGGTATGATCGTCACCAGGAGAACAGGGATATACGTGCGGGCCTGATGCCGCGGGTGAATCAATGCGGTCGTCTGAATGACCGGGGGCTTTGGCCGTACTTCTGGTGAAAACGGGTGGCGAAATACTGGCTCGTGTTGAATCCGCACTCGAGGGCGATCCGGGTCACGGGGATATCCGGCTCCGAACGCAAACGCTGGGCCGCCCGCTCGAGGCGGCAACGGTTTAAATAATTCACCGGGCTCAGGTTGGTCAGACGTCGGCAATGTTCAACAAAGGCGGTCGGTTTGATGCCGCATTCCGCCGCCATGGAGGTGAGGGTCCAGGGGTGACTCAACGCCTCCGGGGAGTGGGTCAAGTTGGTTAGGAACAGATCCACGGTTCGTTCCCGGGTGATTCGCTCCGGATAGCCCTGCCGGGATTGTTCCCGGAGCGCTTCAAGCAGGCTTAACAACAGGTGGTTCACGTGGATGGTCAGGCGGGACAGCGTGCCCGGTTTCCTGTACTGCCTGACACACAGGGCAATTTCGCGGAAGGCATGACGGATATCAGGCGTGCTTTTCCAGACAGGGTTTTCGTTCAGGCGGAGCGCGTGGGTCAGTTCCCTGATGTCGGCTGGGGCCAGCATGATCCAGGTCGGCCATTGCCAGCCCTGCTTGGGATGTCGGATGCCGACATCCAGGATCAGCCAATGAAGCAGGCCCGTTCCCAGGTTGGGGTCACCCATGCTGTGTAATTCCCATGGCCGGGTGATGGTGAAATCGCCCGCCCGGATTTCATGACGGCGCTCATGGGTGATGAACGTCATGTGGCCGGTTTCCAGGTAAACAATTTCCACTCCCTCATTGCGGTGCGGTTCGAAGCCCCAGTCCTGTTCGCCGCGGGCGTCAATCAGCCCCAGACTGCAGAGTCCGGGAAGAACGGTGGCGGGTAAAAGCGTCCCCGGGTAGGCCCCATGAGTCAGGGCGTGAAACCCGATTTTCCTGGCTTTGATCGCCTCGCGCTGGGGGGCGCAGGTGTCGATCCCGTAAATCGTGTTCCGTGCCCGGTACAACGGATTTGAGCGCAGGCGTTTATTCATGAATGTTCAATATCCATCGCCGAAGTATATTGCAAGACGGAATTGGCGGAGCGTGATTTACTGGAGCCTTAAATAACAAAAGGAGCTATCGCATGAAAGGCATGATCGCACTCGGCGTGATGGTAGTGGGGGGCTTGTTGGCCGGATGTTGCAGCGTGGGCCCCGGCACGCCCAAGCCGGTTGTGAAGCGGATCCAAATGGTCACGGGCATCAAGCCTGATAAGATTGCCTACTACAAGGATCTCCACGCTCATCCCTGGCCTGCCGTCACCCGGAAGATCCAGGACTGTCATATCCAGAACTTCTCGATTTCACTGAAACAGATTGGGGATAAGTATTATCTGTTCGGGTATCTTGAATATGTCGGCACGGATCTGGATGCGGACATGAAGAGGATGGCGGCTGATCCTGAAACGCAACGGTGGTGGAAGGAGACGGATCCCTGCCAGAGTCCGCTTCCGGACGCGGCGTCCAAGGGTAAGATCTGGGACAACATGGAAGAAGTCTATTTCCTGAAATAAAAACGCGGGGAGAGGTCTAATGAATGTTATTCTGAATGTGTACGATTGGGTGGCGATCGGGTTGTATCTTGCGGTTGTCATTGGTATCGGGTGCTGGGCTGGGCTTCGTCAGCGGCGGAGTAAGAGCGGGGATCAAGGCCGGGAATACTTTCTGGCGGGCGGCCATCTGAATTGGGTGGTCATCGGGTTGGCCCTGTTTTCCACCAACATCTCCACGGTTCACCTCGTGGGGCTGGCGGAGGAGGGGTATAAGAACGGCCTGGCCTGCGGCAATTTCGAGTGGATGGCGCCCTTTACGCTGATCATCCTGTCGTTTTTCTTCGCTCCCTTCTATATCCGGACCCGGGTGGCGACGTTGCCGGATTTTCTTGAGATGCGGTTTTCCCGGGGTTGCCGGAACTGGTTGGCCGTGATCTCCATGCTGGCGGCTATTGTGGTTCACATCAGTTTTGCCCTATTTGCGGGGGCGACAGTGCTGCACGGACTCTTTGATGTTCCGATGATGACCAGCCTGATCGGGTTGGGCGTCCTGATCGCCTTTTACACCTCTGTTGGCGGATTGATGGCGGTGGTGGCCGCAGAATCCGTACAAACCATTGTTCTTCTGGTGGGCGCGGTCTGTTTGACCGGGTTTGGCCTGCATGAGGTTGGCGGCTGGAGCGGCATGGCCGCTCATGTGGATCCGGTGAAGCTCACCGTGATGCGTCCGGCGGGGGATGCCTCGAATATGCCGTGGTACGCCATCTTGCTGGGTTACCCGATCATCGGGATCTGGTACTGGTGCACGGATCAGACGATCGTTCAGCGCGTGCTCGGGGCGAAGGACGAGAATCATGCCCGGGTCGGTCCGCTCTTCGCGGGTTTCCTTAAGATCCTGCCGGTGTTCCTTCTGGTTCTGCCCGGCCTTATTTGTGCGGCGCTGGTGCATCAGGGGAAACTTCCCGAGTTGAAGGACACCAAGGATGCCTTCACCGTCATGGTGGCGAATTTGTTGCCGACCGGGTTAAAAGGCGTGATGGCGGCGGCGCTGATGGCGGCCATCATGGGGGCTGTTTCCGGGGCGATGAACTCCATTGCCACCTTGTTCTGTTATGACTTGTACAAGCAGCTTAAGCCGGATGTGAGCGACAAGAAGCTGGTGTTGATCGGACGGGTGGTCACCTGGGTCGGCATGATTCTCGCCATTGCCTGGGCTAGTCAACTCGGGAAATTTGCGTCCGTCTTCCAGGGGATTCAAACAGTGATTTGTTATGTCGCGCCGTCACTGACCGTGGTCTTCCTGGCGGGCGTGTTCTGGAAACGCGCGACCGCCCGCGCCGCCTTTGCGACTCTGGCCAGTGGATTCGGTCTTGGCGTCACGGTATTCTTTCTGGATTTCTTCAAGGCGACCACAGGCTGGAACGTCAACTTCATGATGGCCAGTTTCTATCTGGCCTGCGTGTGCGGAGTCATCCTGGTGGTCGTGTCACTGGCTTGGCCGAAACCCCTGACCGATAAGCAGGCGGCGCTGGTATGGGGAAATCCAATGGATGCCCTGCGCGCCCCGGGCTGGCCGGGATTGGGCAACTACAAGGTTCTGGCGGCACTGCTGGTGGTGACGATGGTGGTGCTGTATTCGATTTTCGGATGAAAGGGAGTAAGAAGAATGACCTCACGCGAACGGATTCTTGCGGCAATAGAACATCGGCAACCTGACCGTGTTCCTGTGGATTTGGGTGCCACACCCAGTTCGGGGATTTCGGCAACAGCCTACGGCAATCTCAAGCGGCACCTGGGTATCACCCGGGGGCATACGCGCCTCTATGATGTCGTTCAGCAACTAGCCCAGCCCGAGGAGGTCATTCTCGACCGGTTCGGAATTGATGTCCTTGATGTGGGCAGAACCTTCAATACCAAAGATTCAGATTGGGTTGATGTGAAGCTGGCCGACGGGCAGCCCGCCCAGTATCCCGTCTGGTTTCATCCCGAAAAGCAGGCGGATGGATCCTATATTGCCCGGCACAAGGATGGGACGGACATTGCCCACATGCCTGCTGGCGGTACATTCTATGATCAGTCCTATTTCCCCTATGTGGACGGTTATCCGGCGGATTTTTCGGGACTGGACAAGGAAATGGGCAGGATTTTATGGGCGGCGTTGGTTCATAGTCCCTGGGATCATGCGGGCGATCCGGGGTTCTGGGCCACGCTGCGTGAGCGGGCGCTGGCCTTGCGGGCTTCGTCGGATCGCGCCCTGATGATTGTCTGCGGGTGCAACCTTTTCGAGTGGGGAACCTTTCTGCGACGCATGGATAATTTCCTGATGGATATCTATGCGGAACCGGAACAGGTGGAGGCGCTGCTCGATGCGTTGATGGAACGGCATCTGGCGACACTCGAGAAGGTTTGTGAGACGGTTGGTGATGTGTGTGACATACTCCGTTTTGGCGACGATCTTGGGATGGACACGGGGCCGTTTATGTCCCCGGAGATTTATCGGAAGTTATTCAAGCCGCGTCACGCCCAGCTTTGTGCGACCGTTCATAAGAAGAGCAAGATGAAGACCTTTCTCCATTCCTGCGGTTCGCTCCATGAGTTGATGCCTGATTTGATCGAGGCGGGTTATGATGTGATCAATCCGGTACAGACCACCTGCCGTGACATGGAGCCTGAAAGGCTCAAGCGTGATTTTGGAAAGGACATCTGTTTCTGGGGTGGCGGGTGCGACACTCGAACCGTGTTAAACCGGGCAACCCCTGCCGAGGTCAAGGAGCACGTGAAGCGCCGACTGGAGATCCTGTCGCCTGGTGGCGGTTTTGTGTTCAACACCGTCCATAACATCCTGCCGGAAGTTCCGCCCCAGAACATCGTGGCCATGGTTGAAGCGGTTGCAGAGTTTGGTTGAACTCATGGGGCTGACACCCAATAAAGTTGCAACGAATACCCGCCCATTGGGTGTTACCTCTCGGAATTGGATGAGCGGTATTGTGATGGAGCCATGCCCAGATGGGTGGTGAATACTCTTGAGAAATAGAGCGGGTTTTCATAGCCGACGGCCTCGGAGATTTCCTTGATCGTGAGCGAGGTGCTGGAGAGCAGGTGCCGGGCGTTGTTGAGTCGCTGTTTCATCATGAAGTTGAAGGGGGTAATCCCGAAAAGGGCGGTGAATTGCCGGTGGAAGTAGTTCGGCGCTAAATTTACCCGGGCCGCGATGTCCCGCAGGGAAGGATTTTGCTGGTAGTGTGATTGCATATAATCCACTGCCGATTTCAATTGGTAGTACTGCGGATGAAAGGAGTCGAGTGTTGAGGCATCAAGGGCTCGCAACAGCCGCGCGATGGTAATCAACAGGAGCCCTTGAATCCGGCAGGCCGTTGCCGGGTGTGTGTCCTCACGGGGGGGCTGCATCCGGCCGTTATAGGGTGGGAACATGCGCGCCAATTCCCCGCAGCCATCAGGCACCCAACTGTCCTCCTTGCATGGCCAATGTTGCACCGGGGGAGTTTGATCGAGAAGGTAGCGCAAATAGAGGGATTCCGGCATGAAGTGCAGCCAATGGACGTCCATTCGGTTTGGACAACTCTGGGTTTTGAGCCGGAATCCGGAGATGAAGTAGATCTGGCCGGGAACCAACGGGACGTTGCCGATGTCGGTTCCGATACAAGCCGATCCTGAGGTTGGCACATAGAGTTTGTAGCATTGCTCAATTCCCGTCGAGGCCTTGGTCCAGGTCCGGTCGCAACGGGCGAAGCCGCCAGCCAGAACGATAAGTTTGTAATTGTCGAGCACAGGCGATCTCCAAGTTGTCCACAAGGTTAAGATCGTGCATGTTATTGTCAAGATCGTTTATGGCGTGATTGTGAGGGAAAAGTTACGATCCCCACTATGAATGCTCCCGACATGATTTCCACCACGTCTCGCGGTAACAGTCCCGACAGGCGGCCCATCTCCATGTTTCGCACGGCGGATGGAGCTAATCATCTGTTGACGTTTGCCATGGTCTGCTGCCTGTTTTGCCTGTCAGGGCTGTGCAACGGCATGATTGATGTGCTCAACAAGCACTTCCAGAATTCGCTTCAGGTGAGCAAGGCCCAATCCGCTCTCGTGCAGGGATTCTGGTACGGCGGCTATTTCCTGCTGGCGCTTCCCGCCGGCCTGTTTGCCCGGCGATATGGGTATCGGGGAGGGATCCTTTTCGGTCTTATCGTCATTGTGATTGGCTGCGTCTGTTTTGTGCCAGTGACCCGGATTGTGGGTTCGCAGACACTGATATTCACGGTTTTTCTGCTCGCACTGGGACTTGTGGCCAGCGGGTTTACCTTTATTGAAACCATCGCCAATCCTTATGCCACGGTTCTGGGCGCGCCTGAAACAGGAGTCGCTCGAATCAATCTGGCGCAAAGCTGCAATGCCGTCGGCTGGATTTTCGGGCCGCTTCTGGGCGGGGCGTTTATCCTGTCCAAGACGGAAGCAGTCAATACCAGTAACGCTGGTCTTTATGTGCCTTACCTGATTGTCGCCGGCATCGTGGTGTTGCTGATCATCGCGTTTTTTCTGGTGCCTGTTCCTGAGATTCATGCGGGGGAGGAGACCCTCCCCGGGACGGATGGCAGGGTGCATGAACGGCCCCTGTTCAAGGAATGGCACTTCGTTCTGGCGGTCGTTTCCCAGTTTCTTTACTGCGCCGCCCAGACGGGGATATTCAGCTTCTTCATCAATTACATGAAGGATCCTGCTTACACGCCGCTTTTGCCTTCCTGGCTGGCGGGTCTGCTTCCAGCAAACATGACCTACGCCCAATCCGGGGCCTGGCATATCACGGAATACTGCGCTAGCGCCATGCTCTCCCTCGCCTTTGTCTTGTTCACTATCGGGCGCTTCTCTGGCAGCGCCATTTTGCGGCGGGCGCCCGCTCACCGTGTGCTGGGTATTTACGCCTCCTGTAATGTCCTGCTGATGGTGCTTGTGTTTCTGGGGTTGGGCTGGGTTTCGGTGATTGCGTTGATGATGAGTTTCTTCTTCATGTCCATCATGTATCCCACTCACTTTGCCCTTGCCATCCGGGGGCTTGGCGAGCGGACCAAAGTGGCGTCATCGTGGATGGTGACGGCCATTGTTGGTGGGGCGATCATGCCCATGTTCATGGGGTGGCTGGCCGATCGGTACTCCATGCGGATAGGCTTTCTGATGCCGTTGGCCTGCTTTGCATTTATCGCCTGCTATGGGTTCTTTTGGAAACGCACATTTGTTCGCGATATGGCGCCTCAAAAATCCTAATCTTAATCGTAATCTTTATCACAGGAGGTCGTTTTTATGTTGCACGATGTCAGTCATGAATCCATGAAATCGGTTTCCGAGGGAATCACCTTGCCCCCGCAGGATGTTGATGTGCTCCGGCGGTTGGCGGATGAACTCGCCGCCATCGCCGCCTTGCCGGTCCACCGGGAGAAGGCCCGCCTTTGGACGGCCCTCAACGACCTGAAGTCTGAACGTCCCATGGTGTGGATCAACGAAATCTGCTGGAACGAAATGGATGTTGATGGGGAATTAACCCTTCAGACAGAACATCCCTGGGCCCGGGACCAGGAACGCGGGCTTCGTCAGACGATCTACCAGTGGCGCCATCTTCCCGCCGATATGATTGTGAATGACTATCTGGCCTGTCCCCTGGCCATCGTGAACAGTGGATGGGGCATCCAGGAGGATGTGGAAGTCGTCAAAACGGATGACTCAAACGAGGTGGTGTCGCGGCATTTTCATAAACAGATCTGCGACTTGGAAGATTTAGACAAAATCGCCATGCCGGTCGTCACGCATAATGTGGTGGAGACGGAAGCCCGCTTTCACTTGATGAATGCAGTTTATGCGGGGATCATGCCGGTGAAGAAGGTGGGCCAATCCCATGTCTGGTTCACGCCCTGGGACTTCCTGATCCGGTGGTGGGGGATCG